>JBOIEI010000331.1:0-2923 GCA_050741055.1 Burkholderiales bacterium
CATGCACGATGTCGACCCCCGTGACCGATTTGAACAGCTCCATCGCCAAGTGCCCGGAGGCGCCACTGCCGCCCGAGCCGTAGCTCAATTTCCCGGGATTGCTCTTGGCATAGCGCACCAGCTCGCCCACGGACTTGAACGGCGAGCCGGCGTTCACCGAAAGTATGAGCGCGGTGGCCACCACCTGGATGACCGGATCGAAGTCCTCGATCGGGTCGTACTTCGCCTTGCGATAGAGCGTCGCGTTGATGACGTGCGGCGGCGAGGTGAAGAGCAGCGTATAGCCGTCCGGCGTCGCGCGCGCGGCGATCTCGGTAGCGATCAGCGCGCCTGCGCCCGGGCGGTTATCCACCACGACTTGCTGGCCGATCGCTTCGCTCAGCCCCTGCGCGGTGATGCGGCCGAGGATGTCGGCCGCGCCGCCGGGCGCGAAGCCGACGATCAGTCGGATCGGGCGGTTGGGGTAGGTCTGGGACAACGCCGGCAAGGCGGCGATGCTGCAGGCGGCAACAAGGCAGGCACGAAGCAGAATCGACATGGTGTGAAGGACCCTCGGAGGACGTGGCGAGATCGGTGTATCGATTATACGCAGCCGTCGTCGCTGTCGCCGCGGCCCGACGCAGTAGCCCGTCCCATCCGTAAGCGAGTGTTGCAGAAGCGGCTCACGGCCGCATTTCGTTGCAATTGCATCGGCATAGTGCGATATCGCTCACAGCCTGCGTAGCCGCGATCGGTCATCATTCGGCTGCGTCCTTCGACGCAGAGAAGAACTGGAGACCGACATGGAACAATCCGCTCGCAGACCACTGCACCCGCTCATCACCGTGGCCGCCATTGCCGTGATTCTCTTTTGCGCGGCAGGGATCGCCGCTATCGCCGGCTGGATCCCCACCTCGCGCAGCGACACACAAAACGGCAACGAACTGGCCGTGACCGATTCGGCTTCCGTGCCGGCTGCGCCCGCGGCCAGAACACCGGCGCGCGCCGCAGAACGCGTTGCGCAACCGCCCGTCACTCAACCGAGAGCGCCGGTCGAGGTCGCAAGCGCGCCGCCCGCACCCGCGATCTGCGAAGATTGCGGCACGGTCGCAGCCGTGCGTGAAGTCAAGCAGTCGGGTCAGGGCAGCGGTATCGGCGCCGTGGCCGGCGGTGTGGCCGGTGCGGTGCTCGGCAACCAGGTCGGCGGCGGCCGTGGGCGCGATATCGCAACGGTCGTCGGCGCCGTGGGCGGTGCGGTCGCCGGGCACCAGGTCGAGAAGCAGGTGAAGAGCAGTGTCGCCTACGAGATCGCCGTGACGATGGACGACGGCAGCAGTCGCACCTTCACGCAATCCGAGCCGCCCGCCTGGCGTCCGGGCGACAAGGTGCGGGTCGACGGCGATCGGCTGAGCGCGCGCGGCTGATCGGCAAGCTCGAGGACCTTTCCGCTCTCACGCAAAGTCCCGAGCCCCGGCTCGGGACTTTGCGTTTGGGCCGCAGCATGATTCGGCCGCAGCTATAATCGCCGCACTGTGCCGGCGCCATGCCGCGCACACCCTGCTCCCACGTTTTCAGCCTCGGCCCATCCGGCATGCCCATCCGCGAGCTTTACTCGGCCATCCCGTCGTTCTGGGCCGCAACGGCGAACCCCCATCCAGAATTGCCACGCCTCGAGCACGATATCGAGACCGATGTCGCGATCGTCGGCGGCGGCTTCACCGGGCTGACCACCGCGCACTACCTCGCGCGCTCGGGCATCGATTGCGTGGTATTGGAAGCGAACGATGCCGGCTGGGGCGCAAGCGGACGCAACGGCGGCATGGCCGTACTTCGCTACAAAAGCGGCTGGGCAGCGCTCGCCCGCAGCCACGGTGCGGAAACCGCACGGCAGATGTTCCGCACGCTGCACGACGCGATCGATTCTCTGGAAGCAACCATCGCCGAGTACGGCATCGACTGCGGCTTCAGCCGCTGCGGCCACATCACGGCGGCGCATGGTCCGAAGCCGCTAGCAGCGCTGGAGGACGACGTTCGCTGGCTCGAGCGCGAGATCGGCTACGAGGGCGCTGCGATTCTCTCGCACGCGGAAACGCGCAGGCTCACCGGCACCGACGAATACGTCGGCGCTTTCCTGGAGCGGCGCTCAGGTGCGCTGCATCCACTCAACTATGCGCGCGGGCTCGCCGCGGCGGTGGCGCGACAAGTGCCGGTGTTCGTCTCGACCCCCGTCGAAGGCTATCGGCGAGAGGGAACCGGCTTCGTGGTGCAGACCCCGCGCGCACGCGTCCGCGCCCGGCGCATTGTGGTCGCCACCAATGCCTACACCGGCGTGTTTGCGTTGCCCAACGACCTCGCGCGGCGCATCGTCCCGGTGCCGAGCAACATCGTCGCCACCGCGCCGCTGCCGCAGTCGATCGCGCGCGACATCCTGCCGGAAGGGCAGGTCGTCACCGACTCGCGCCGCATCAATCTGTACTTTCGGCTCTCGCCCGACGGGCGCATGCTGTTCGGATCGCGCGGGCATCTCTCGGGCAGCAACGAGCCGTGGGCGTTCAAGGACATCGAAGCCGCGATGCGACGGGTCTTTCCCGCCTTGCACGACGCGGCCATCGACTATCGCTGGAACGGCAAAGTCGGTTTCTCGCTCGATTACTTTCCGCACGTAGGCAGCGCCGAGCCCGGCATCTACTATGCGCTCGGTTACAGCGGCCGCGGCGTCGTGCTCACGCACATGGCGGGCAAGCTGCTGGCCGCGATGCTGCGCGGCGAAGCAGTCGACGCCGGGCCGCTGACGCAAAAGCCGTTCGAGCCCATCGCACTGCATGGGCTTCACCCACTCGGCATTCGCTTCTACACGGCCTACTACCGCCTGCTCGCTGCGCGCGAGCAGGCACGGTAACAAGTGACGTAACCCGAGCTTCAGGCGGCCTCGAACACCGTCGCC
>JBOIEI010000332.1:0-2236 GCA_050741055.1 Burkholderiales bacterium
GAAGCCTACGGGTCTGCCAAGGATCGTCCCGAGTGGCACGACCGCAACGATCCATGGGAATTCTACGAACCGTCCGCCATTGTCGAGCGCCAGGAACGCTGGGCGCGCGAGGATGACGAAGAAGCCGAAGAGGATGATCTCGGCGAGGCGGTGCTGCCCTTAGTGCGTGAAGGTCCGAAGGTCGGTCGCAACGATCCTTGTCCTTGCGGCAGCGGGAAGAAGTACAAGAAATGCTGTCTGGGTAAGGACCGCTGAGCTCGGTTATCGACTCGCCCGATTTCATTCGCACCAGACGCGTACCGAAGTCGTGACGCCAAATCCTTTCGGCAGGCTCGGAGAAGCTCCAGGGCTACCTGTTGAATCCAGCCCATCGCCGGGGGTTCGACGAAGGCACGTCTGTTACTGGCATGCGGATACCGGGCAGATTCCTGGGAGGTGCTTGAAGCCGATCTGAGAGGGCAGCATTTGACCGCCGACTACAGTCTCTCGAAGGAGAATCCCTACGGAAATCTTCCACCAATCCAGCCGCTCTCCGTGGAAGCTCATCTTGGTCGATGCCGCATCCGCCAATTTCCCCGCTGTGCCACGTTGCACCCGGATGGGACGGCCAAGGCTGCGTTCTTCATGAGATGCGGTTTCAGGGCCGAGCAATGAGAAGTTCTCACCGCAGCCTCAATGAAGTTGGCGTTTCGCGATGCCGGCCGCTTCTAAGCAAGCAATCGATCGCCGCCGACCACGTACGGTAGTCGCAAATAGTGGCAGAATGCTGCTCTAATTCGCTGGAGCCGAGCGCATCGCGCCAAGGAAGCAGCGTAAACGACTGGCGCGATCACCACTGTGTCCCTTGTTTTTCTTCCGGACCGAGCCAAGTTCTTCCTGTGGGGTGATAACCACCGGTTGCCCGCGCTCGCCGCGATGGCGCATCGCGGATCGCCTGCGAAGACCGATCTCGTCACACCCGGCGGGCGCGCGCCGGTCGCCGGCACGGCGCTTCCGCTGCTGGATACGGTGGCAAGCCTCGCGTTGGTCCCGGCCGCCGAGGTTCCTTCGCTTTCAGCGTCGGTGGCCGTCTGGAGTCTCGCCAGCAAGCTCGTGCTCGACCTGGTGAGCCGCGAGCGCGTGGTGCCTATCGTCGGGCGCCTGCGCGAGCGGGCCTTCGTCCGTTGGGGCGCGGCGCTGGCCGCACCGGAAGACGCCGCGCAGGTGAATGCGCTCACCCGCAGCATGCCGCCCGCGGCCCACGCGGTGCCGGTTATCGGCGCGGCCGCGCGCGAGGTGTGGGCGCCCGAGGCGCTGCTGCGCGCGTTCCTGGATGCCACCGTCGATGCCCTCGTTCGCAGCACGCAGGAAGATGCAGCGCTTACGACGCCCCGCGCGGGAAAGCATCGCGGCAACGGTGATGCCGGTTTCATACCTTGGGAGCGGCGCTGGGAAGCGGCGCTCTCGGCGGGGGACGGGACGTTCGAGACCGAGGGCTTCGGCGAGCGCACGCTGCTCGACGATCTCGGCGCCTGGAGTGAGCCCGCGCATGGTGCGCTCGGCCGCCTGCGTGCTTGCTTCCGCCTGGAGCTGCCCGAGGCAGATCGCGAGTCCTTTACGCTGCGCTTCCTGCTGCAATCACCGGACGATCCGAGCCTGCTCGTCACGGCCGCCGAGGTCTGGAGCACCACGGGCCGCAGTCTCACCAAGCTGGGGCGCGCCTTTCGCGATCCGCAGGAATCGCTGCTCGAAGCCCTGGGAAGAGCGGCGCGGCTGTTTCCCGCCATTGCACCCAGTCTCGTCGAGGCGCGGCCCGAAGCGCTTGTGCTGGATCCGACCGCGGCATGGCGGTTCCTGAGCGACGGTGCACGCGCGCTTGCCGACGCCGGCTTCGGCGTCATTGTGCCGGCCGAGCTCACGGCGGCGGGACAACGCCGGCTGCGGCTGAGGATGCGCGTGAATGGCGCAACCGCGGTCGCGGGGGCGGTTGCCGGCACGGCGGACCTCGGCCTCGATGCGCTTCTGGCTTTCGAATGGGAGGCTGCCCTCGGCGACGAGACGCTCAGCGCACGCGAGCTCGCGGCCCTGGCTCGGCACAAGGCGCCGCTCGTTCGCCATCGCGGCCGCTGGATCGCCGTCGATCCGCGCGAGCTCGCCGAGATCAACTCGCGCCTAGCGGAGAAGATCGGACGGGTCAGCGCACGGGAGGCGGTCGTTGCGGCGCTTTCGGGCGAGAGGCGCCTGGACGGGATGAACG
>JBOIEI010000333.1:0-6047 GCA_050741055.1 Burkholderiales bacterium
ACGATCGCGATCGCGTGCCAGGCCAGGTCGGCGCTGTCCACCAGGCCGGCGTTGAAGCCCTCGAAGCGGCGCGTGACGGAAAGCAGCTGCACGGCGCCCGCCGAATCGGGATTGGCGAGGCTGGCAAGCCAGGAGGCGAGCAGCATCCCGAGCCCGAGCACCGCCGCGATGATCGGCTGACTGGTCAGGCTCGAGGCGAACAGTACGACGGCGGCGAAGGTTGCGAGCAGCAAGGCCAGACCGAGCGCATTGCAGCCGAGCAGTCCCAGATCGATCTCGCCGCCGGCTGCCAGCGCCGCGCCCATTGCGCTCACCATCCCAACCGGCAGCATGAGAAAGGCGCACAAGCCGAGAAACTTGCCGAGCACGATCTGCGTCATCGAAATCGGCGCCGACATGAGCAGCGGCATGGTGCGGTTGCGCCGCTCCTCGGCGATCAGGCGCATGCCGAAAATCGGCGTGGCCATCATCAGGATCACGGCGGCGGCGGAGAACAAGGGTGCGCTCACGACCTCGCTCGCGCCCGGTGCGTTGGCAAGCTGCGCGAGCCGCGGCTGCAGCTCGAGAAACGAATCGAGCCGCATCAGGAACACCCAGGCGAGAATGAGCTGCAGCAGCGCAAGCACGATCCACGCGAGCGGCGAAGAGAAGAGGCTGCGCAACTCCTTGCTGGCGAGCGTGAGAATCATGCGACCGGCTCGTCGCGGGTGAGCTGAACGAAGACGTCTTCGAGGCGGCTGTGCGCCGGCCCCAATTGGTAGAGCCCCCAGCCCGCTTGCACCGAGCGTTCCACCAGCAGTTCGGTCGGATCGAGTTGTGGATCGCGCCCCAGCACGAATTGCTGCTCGTCCACGGCTTCGACACTCGTCACGCCGGGTAGTGCCGCCAGCTCCGCAGCTTGCGGCGGATGCCGGAACGCGGCATGCAGCGCGAGCCCGCGATTGAACCGGCCGAGCCCGCCGATGGTATCGCTGAACACCACGCGGCCCAGGTGCATGATCTCGACCCGGTCGCAAACCGATTCGACCTCGGGCAAAATATGCGTGGAGAGAATCACCGACCGGTTTTCGCGCAGTTCGCGGATCAATGCGCGAATGTCGCGGATCTGGATGGGATCGAGACCCACGGTCGGTTCGTCGAGCACCACCACGTCGGGGTCGTGGATAATCGCCTGGGCGATGCCGACCCGCTGCTGATAGCCCTTGGAAAGCGAGCCCAGCAGTCGCTTGCCCGTGTCGCTCAAACCACAGCGCGCTTTGGCGCTTGCGAGCGCTTGTGGCAAGCGCAGCCGCGGCATGCCGTGCAGACGAGCGGCAAGGCGCAGAAACTCGTCCACGGTCAACTCGCGATAGAGCGGCGGATGTTCGGGAAGGTAACCGATGTGACGTTTCGCTTCGACCGGCTTGTCGACGAGGTCGATGCCGCAGATGGAAATGCGGCCCGCGCTCGGTGCGAGATTGCCGGTCAGCATCTGCATGGTGGTGGTCTTGCCCGCGCCGTTGGGCCCGAGCAGTCCTAGAACTTCACCACGGCGCAAGGTCAAATCGATGTCGCGAACCGCCGCATGCGCCCCGAATTGTCGCGACAGCTGCCGGGCGCTGACCGTGGTCACTACGCTGGACTCGATGACCCAATCCTCCAAGGGCGCGCTTGTTGAACCAGGCGAATATACCTAAACTGTCGGAAACATTGAAGATATGACTTCGTTCCCAGCCCTTCACCGCGCGCTGGTCGCGGGCCTCGTGGCGTTGCTGGCAAGTTGCGCGCAAGCGCCGGTCGAGGGCGAGCCGCAGGCGGCCAAGCCCAAGGAGCCGGCGGCAAGCGCGAAACCCACGCCGCAGTTGCCGCCGCAGGACCTCACGCCGGAGGTGCTCTACGAGTATCTGGTCGCCGAGATGGCGATCCATCGCAAGGAATACAACCTTGCGGCGCGTGCGTATGTCTATCTCGCGCGCAAGACCCGAGATCCGCGCATCGCCCGCCGTGCAACCGATATCGCCGTCTACGCGCGTCAGGCCGCGCTCGCGGTGGAGGCGGCCACGATCTGGTTGCAGGCCGAGCCCGAGTCCATCCCCGCACGCCAGACGCTTGCCTCGATCCTGATCGGCAGCGGCGCATTGCAGGACGTGCGCCCGCACCTGGAGATGCTGCTCGCTTCCGATCCCGAGCGCACGGCGCAGGTGTTCCTGCAGATGAACACGATGCTCGCGCGCCATACCGACAAGGCGGCCGTCGCCAAGTTGGTGCACGAGCTTGCGCAGCTCTATCCCAAACTGCCCGAAGCGCATGTGGCGGCTGCGCAGGCGTCCTGGCATGCGAACCAGCCCGATGCCGCATTGGCCGCTGCGAAGGAGGCATTGCAGCTGCGCCCCGATTGGGAGCTCGCGGCGCTGTTCCAGGCGCAGATGCTGCAGCGACGCTCGCCCGCCGAATCGATCGAGTTCTCCCGCGAGTACCTGAAGGCGCACCCGGGGGCGAAGGAGGTTCGCGTGAACCTCGCGCGCATGTTCGCGGCCGAGCGCCGGACCGACGACGCGCGCCGGGAGATCGACGCCCTGGTGAGCGCGCATCCGCGCAATGCCGACGTCGCGCTCACTGCCGGATTGCTCGGCGTGCAGATCGCCGACTGGACGCTCGCCGAGCAGCAACTGAAGCGGGCGCTCGAGTTGAATGCGAACGGCGCCGACACAGTGCGCTTCTACCTGGGACAGGTGAGCGAAGAGCGCAAGCAGCTCGACGATGCGCTGCGCTGGTACCGGGAGGTCGCGGGCGGCGAGCAATACATTCCCGCCCAGGGCCGCATCGCCGGCATCCTGACCAAGCAAGGCAAGCTCGAGGAAGCACGCGCGCTGCTGCATTCGATTCAGCCGCAGACCCTGCAGCAGCGGGTGCACCTGACGCAAGCCGAAGCCGCGATCCTGCGCGAAGCCGGGGCCTATAAGGAGGCTTTCGACCTGCTCGAGCAGGCGCTGGCAAAAATGCCGAACGTGCCCGATTTACTGTACGACCATGCGATGGCCGCCGAGAAGGTCGATCGCCTGGATGTGCTCGAGGCGAACCTGAGGAAGCTCATCGAGCTGCGTCCCGACCATGCGCATGCGTACAACGCGCTCGGTTACACGCTCGCCGATCGCACCGACCGGTTGCAGGAGGCGCACGATCTGATCGCGCACGCGTTGAAGCTCTCGCCCGAGGATCCTTTCATCCAGGACAGCATGGGCTGGGTGCTGTATCGAATGGGCCGAACGGACGAGGGCCGCGCCTACCTGGAAAAGGCGTTCAAGGTGAGGCCCGATCCCGAGATAGCGGCGCACCTCGGTGAAGTGCTGTGGGCGCAGGGCCGGCACGACGAGGCGCGGCGCGTTTGGCAGGGCACGCTGAAGGATCATCCAGGCAACGCGACCTTGCAGGCGGTCATCAAGAAGTACGCACAGTGAATTCGCCACAGTGAATTCGTTTTTGCGCGGGCCTGCGGGCATCGGCGTCGTGCTTGCGCTCTTCGTAGGCATGAGCGGATGCGCTCAGCTGCCGTGGATGGCAGCTGGCGATAGCGGGGTCGCCGAAGCCTTCGAAGCACAGGGCCGGGTCTATGTGCGCTACGGGCCGCGGGCGTTTTCCGGATCGTTGCGCTGGCGCCATGCGGCCGAGCGCGACGAAGTCTGGCTGGGCGGACCGTTCGGACAGACCGCGGCGCACATCGTGCGCGATGACACCGGCGCGATACTCACCACGACCGATCAACAGGAGTACCGCGCCAGCAGCATCGAAGCATTGACGCGCGAGGGGCTGGGCTGGAGCCTGCCGCTCGCCGATCTGAGCTACTACGTGCTGGGCAAGGTGCCTCAGGACGCGGCCGCGGCGGCCGAGCGCGACCCCAACGGCCGCATCATGCGGGCAACGCGCGACGGCTGGTCGGTGCGCTGGGTGGCTTTGGGCGACGAAGGATCGGCGCCGCGGCCGGGGCGTATCGAGCTCGGCAAGGACGAAGTCGAGATCCGGATCGTGGTCGACCGGCTGGATCGCGCTGCAACCGCTGATAGCGTCCGGTAGCGCGCGCCCTTTCGCGTAGTCGACGCGCAGCCGATGGCATCCGAGTTTTCGTCTACCGGCTATCCCGCGCCGGCCAAGCTCAATCTCTTTTTGCATGTGCTCGGGCGGCGCGCCGACGGCTACCACGAGCTGCAGACCGTGTTCCGGTTTCTCGACGCCGGCGATCGGCTCGATATCCGTGTGCGCGCAGACGGCGACATCGTGCGCTCCAATGCCGTCGCCGGTCTGCCCGTCGAAACCGATCTTTGCGTTCGCGCCGCCCGATTGTTGCGCGCCCGCGCCGGGACGCACTTGGGCGCCGAGATTCGCCTCCACAAGCGCCTACCGATGGGCGGGGGTTTGGGTGGAGGCAGCTCGGACGCGGCCACCGTCTTGATCGTGCTCAATCGTCTTTGGGGACTCGATCTCACGCGCAGCCAACTGATGGCGATCGCGCTCGAGCTCGGTGCCGACGTGCCGGTGTTCGTATTCGGCGAAAGCGCATGGGGCGAGGGCAGCGGCGAGCGCTTGACGCCGATCGCATTGCCGGGCGCCTGGTACGTGGTGCTCGTGCCGCCGGTTTCGGTGTCGACGGCGGCCGTTTTCCATGACGCTGAATTGACACGGAACTCGAATCGAATCAAAATGTCGGCCTTTTTCGCAGGGGGCGTACGCAACGACCTGGAGCTCGTCGTCTGTCGGCTGTACCCTGCGATACGGGATTATCTGGACTGGCTCAGGCGGCAGGCGCCCGCGCGGCTTACGGGAAGCGGTGCATGCGTATTCGCTTCCTTCGAAGACGAACAAAAGGCGCATCAGGTCTTTGCCGCACGTCCGCCGCACATGCAAGGATTCGTCGCGCAGGGATTGGATCACCATCCGCTGCGCGGCATGACTTTGGGGAGTCGCCAAGCTGGTTAAGGCACCGGATTTTGATTCCGGCATGCGAAGGTTCGAATCCTTCCTCCCCAGCCCAGCCGAGGCTGCGGTTCGGCCTGCATATGGCTCCATCGCCGGATAGACACTGAAGAGAGCGCCGTGGGAAGCAATCTTTTATCGAGTGCGCAGTTCCGCGACGTCGTGGGCAGCATCTACGACCGCATGATGGTGTTCACGGGCAACGCGAACCCCCGCCTGGCCGAGCAAGTGGTGCGGGAGCTGAACCTGCCGCTGGGGCGCGCGAGTGTCGGCCGGTTCTCCGATGGCGAGGTGATGGTCGAGCTCCTGGAGAACGTGCGCGGCAAGGACGTATTCGTGCTGCAATCGACCTGCACGCCCACCAACGATCACCTGATGGAGTTGCTGATCATGGTCGACGCGCTCAAGCGCTCGTCGGCCGGCCGCGTCACCGCTGCGATTCCCTACTACGGTTACGCGCGCCAGGATCGGCGTCCCCGCTCGGCCCGCGTGCCGATCACGGCCAAGGTGGTCGCCAACATGCTGCAAAGCGTGGGCGTGGATCGGGTTCTCACCATGGACCTGCACGCCGACCAGATCCAGGGTTTCTTCGACATCCCGGTCGACAACGTCTATGCCACGCCGATCCTGCTCGGCGACCTTTGGAAGCAGGGCTATCAGGACCTGGTCGTGGTCTCGCCCGATGTGGGCGGCGTGGTGCGGGCACGTGCGACAGCCAAGCGTCTGGAAGCCGATCTCGCCATCATCGACAAGCGGCGCCCGCGGCCGAACGTCGCCACGGTGATGAACATCATCGGCGAAGTCGAGGGCCGCACCTGCGTCATCGTCGACGACATGGTGGATACAGCCAATACGCTGTGCGAGGCGGCACGGGCATTGAAGGAATCGGGCGCCATACGGGTGGTCGCGTATTGCACGCACCCCGTGCTGTCGGGACAGGCGGTCGAGCGCATTGGCGCCTCGGTGCTGGACGAGCTGGTGGTGTGCGACACCATCCCGCTCAGCGCGCAGGCGGAAGCCTGCGGGCGCATCCGCGCGCTCGGCATCGCGGAATTGCTGGCCGAGACGATGTTGCGCATCAGCAGCGAGAACTCGGTCAG
>JBOIEI010000334.1:0-2032 GCA_050741055.1 Burkholderiales bacterium
CCAATATCTGCAGTGCCCGCTCATGGCCTTTCGCCGGCAATAGATTCGCCACGGTGAGCAACGAAAGCGATCGGCCTGCGCTTCGAGGTGGGCGCCGCTGGAAGGCCGCACCAACGCCCGGCTCGCAGACGAAGAGCCGTTTTCCGGGCCAGCGCGCCGCGATCGTGGCAGCGACCTCCCGGCCGGTGACGATGTAGAAATCGGCCAGCAAAGCCGCCCGATCTTCGGCGGCGCGAAGGACCGATGTGCGCGCGAGATCGAGCCCCGGCTGCAGCGAAGGCAAATAGTGCAGCAGCAGGCCGATGCGTTCATGCGCCAGGCGCTGAACGCGATCCAGCAGCAGGCTGTCCCAGACCAGGAGATCCCAAGGCGACGGGGCCGATGCGTGCGAAGGATCGACGATTGCCAATGGCCAGCCCGCGCGGGCTGCCTGCTCGAAAAGCTCGCGATTGAACACGTTGCCGCCGGAAGGTGTGCTGCCGGGCGCTGCCTGGACGATCGCGATCTTCCGCCGAGTCATGAACGTCATCATAACTGTCACGATGCGAACGCATGGACCGTAGCCTGCCGTTGCCAGCCGAGCTGATCCGCTGGAGCACCTGCCATGCCGCCGGGATTGCGCTCGCCGGCGTGACAGCCGCTATGGGTTTCCCGGTGTGGATTCTGTCCGCGGCAGCCGCGGTATCCTTCGGAATTCTGCTGTACCGCTGCCGGCGCCGCTGGACACCCGACGGACATTTCGGTCCGGCCAATGCGGTAACGTTCGCGCGCATCGCGGGCATCCTGGCACTGCCGGGGGTTGCGCCCGGCCCGCTCGCGGGCGCATTGGCCCTGGCCTTGTTCGCGCTCGATGGCGTCGACGGGTGGCTCGCCCGGCGCGCCGGTGATGCCGGCGTGTTCGGCGCATTCGCCGACAAGGAAGGCGACGCGCTGCTGGTGCTCATGCTGTGCGTGCTGCTGTACCGGTTGCCCGAAAGCGCAGGCGCGTGGATCCTGGTACCAGGCATGCTGCGCTATGCGTTCGTTCTTTTCGTCGCCGTCGCGAGGCCGCCGCTCGCGCAGGAAGTCCGCACGCGCAAAGGCGCCTGGATCGCCGGGCTCATGAGCCTTTCCCTCATCGCCGCATTTGCGGCTTACCCGAGCCACTTCCAGTACGCGCTCTTGCTGGTCGCCGCCACGACGTTGCTGCTGTGCTATTCGTTCGCCGACAGCACGTTGCACGTGTACGGCAAGCGTGCGCTCGAAGCGAAGCTGTGATGTCGTAATTTGTCGCTCGCGTTCTGGCGCGAGCGACCTCCCGCTATGGCGCAAGCGACTTCCCGCGCAAGCGGGAATCCAGAACAACAATCCGCCTGGACACCCGCGTTCGCGGGGGTGACCAACTACTGACTCAGTACGCTAGCGAGCGCCGCTGTATCGAGCGAGCACATCGCAATTGCGCACACGCAACTCGAGTTGCCGTGCCTGCAGGCGATGCAGCCGGTCCTCGCGCCAGCGCGCGACCGCTGCAGCATCGAACCGATCGGCGGCGATGGCCTCCTTGGCGATCAACCCGATCAAGACTGAAAGGCAGGCTTCGTCCTGGTCCGGGTAGCGACCGCCGCTCGGCCGGATATGCCAATCGGACGGGCCCGCGCACACGATATCGAAACCGTGCCGAGGCAGGAGCGCTTGCAGCCGCTCGCCGCAGTGCGCGCCGCCCGTGCCTTCGCCGTTGGTCTTGCGCGCTTCCATGGAGGCGTTGTAACAAGCAGTCAGCTCGGATTCGAACGCCGCATCGTGGTACGGCGCCCCGAGCTCGGTCGCCCCGTCGTAATTGATGGTGGCGCACAAATAGCCCTCGGGCCGCAGCCACTGTGCGAACCGCTCCAAGGCAGAGCCTAGCGGCACGAGGTCCATGACGGCGTGGGCGACGATGGCATCGTATCGGGCTTGCGGACGATACGATTCGAGCTCACCGGCAACGAAGCTCAGCGCGCAGCGTGCGTCCTTGCTTTCGAGCCGCTCGCCGCGCCAGGCGGGCCGGTACCCG
>JBOIEI010000335.1:0-12516 GCA_050741055.1 Burkholderiales bacterium
CACCAGCACGCATCCCACACGCGGATTCGGCATGGTCGTGTTGAGGCCGCGCTCGGCAAGCCCGAGCGCACGAGCCATGAATTCCTGGTCGGCCGAGCTGCTGGACATGGTGCTGCAAGGCCTTTAACTCGCCTTGCGCCGGCTGTTCGGCTTCTGCACTTCCTGGATCACGTTACGGAAGTCCTCGATATCCTGAAACGAGCGATAGACCGACGCGAACCGGATGTAGGCGACCTGGTCGAGCTGATAGAGCTCGTCCATCACCATGTCGCCGATCTGGCGTGCGGGCACCTCGCGCACGCCCAGCGCCAGCAGATTCTGGACGATGCGCTCGACCGCCGCGTCGACTTTCTCCGTCGGTACCGCGCGCTTGTGCAGCGCGCGCCGAAAGCCGGTCACGAGCTTGTCGCGGCTGAACTCGGTGCGCCGCCCGTCCTGCTTGATCACTTGCGGCAGGCGCAGCTCGATCGTCTCGTAGGTGGTGAAGCGCTTGCTGCACTTGGGGCAGCGCCGGCGCCGGCGCACGCTCGTGCCCTCCTCGTTCACGCGCGAATCGACCACCTGGGTGTCGGGCGCGTTGCAGAAGGGGCACTTCACGATGGCATCTCAACGCCCACGCCGCGTGTACACGGGGAAGCGCCGGCAGAGCTTGCGCACTTCCGCCGCCACCTGTCCGATCCTGCGGCGGTTGCCTGGCGCATCGAGCACGTCCGCAATCAGCTCCCCGACCTGGCGCGCTTCCGTGAGCCCGAAGCCGCGGGTGGTCATCGCGGGAGAACCGAGCCGGATGCCGCTGGTGACCGCCGGCTTCTCGGGATCGTTCGGGATCGCGTTCTTGTTTACCGTGATGCCGACCTTGCCGAGCAGCGCCTCGACCTCTTTGCCGGTAAGCCGCTTCGGCTGCAGGTCCAGCAGGAACATGTGGCAATCGGTGCCGCCCGATACGACCCGGCATCCGCGCGCGACCAGCACTTCGGCCAGCGCCCTGGCGTTCGCGAGCACCTGCTTCTGATAGCGCTTGAACGCCGGTGTCATCGCTTCGTGAAACGCCGCTGCCTTGGCGGCGATCACGTGCATGAGCGGGCCGCCCTGCGCGCCCGGGAATACCGCCGAGTTGATCGGCTGCGCGAGCTCGGCATCGGCAAGGATGAAGCCCCCGCGCGGCCCGCGCAACGTCTTGTGCGTGGTGCTGCCGATTACGTGCGCGACATTGACCGGGCTCGGGTACAGGCCGGTGGCGATGAGACCGGCATAGTGCGCCATGTCGACGAACAGCTTGGCCCCGATGGCATCGGCGACCTTGCGGAATCTCGCCCAGTCGATTACAGGCGCATAGGCCGACGCCCCGGCAACGATCACCTGCGGCTTGTGCTCCTCGGCCAGTCGCTCGACCTGCGCATAGTCGATGCGCTCGGTATCGGGATCGAGACCGTAGGCGACCACTTTGTAGAGCTTGCCGCTGAAGTTGACTGGAGAGCCGTGCGTCAGGTGACCGCCGTGCGCGAGCGACATGCCGAGGATGGTATCGCCCGGCTTGATGATGGCCGCATAGATCGCCTGGTTCGCCTGCGCGCCGGAATGGGGCTGAACGTTGGCGAACTGTGCTCCGAACAACTTCATGGCCCGGTCGATCGCGAGCTGCTCGGCGATGTCGACGAACTCGCAGCCGCCGTAGTAGCGCCGCCCGGGATAACCCTCGGCGTATTTGTTGGTCAGCACCGAGCCCTGCACCGCCATGACTTGCTCGCTCGCATAGTTCTCCGAGGCGATCAGCTCGATGTGGTCCTCCTGGCGCTGTGCCTCCTTGTCGAGCGCGCGCGAGAGAGCGCGATCCGTGATCTTGCGGCGATCCATTCGATTCCACCCGGTGCTGGTCAACGTGACATTCTAGCATCCGGCATTTGCGCCGGCCGCATGGTGGACCGCCTGGCGTCCGCTGCGAAGCCATTCGAAATCCGCCTTGGCGTCCGCGCGCTTTGCGGCCGCTCCCCATCCTGTTGGACAATCGGTACACCGAAGTCAACGGGCAAGCGGATGCGAGCTCTACTGAAGGTTGCACGCGGAATCGACGCGGCGAACGTCGCGTTCGGGCGCATTGCGGTATGGCTCGTGCTGCTCGCCTGCGCGGTCAGCGCGGGCAACGCCGTATCGCGTTATGCCTTCGATCTGTCCTCCAATGCCTGGCTGGAGCTGCAGTGGTACATGTTCGCCGGCATGGTCATGCTGGGCGCTCCGTTCGTGCTCAAAGTGAACGGCCACGTGCGCGTGGATATTCTCTACGGTCAGGCTTCGCCGCGTACCCGCGCCTGGATCGACCTGGCCGGCCTGGTTCTGTTCCTGTTGCCGGTGATGATCGCCCTGATGGTGATGTCGTGGCCGTTCTTCGTCGAGTCGTACCTCGACAACGAAGTTTCCGGCAACGCCGGCGGGCTGCTGCGCTGGCCGGTGAAGCTCGTCATCCCGGTCGGATTCGCACTGATGGTCTTGCAAGGGATCGCCGAAGTGATCAAGCGCATCGGCTTCCTGCTCGGGCTGATCGAAATGAGCGCGCAGTACGAACAGCCCCTGCAATGATCACGCGCGAGCTGATGCCGCCGCTCATGTTCGGTGGCCTGATCGTGATCATGCTGATCGGGTTTCCGGTGGCATTCTCGCTCGCGGCGCTCGGGCTCGCCTTCGGCCTCGTCAGCATCCACCTCGGCTTCTTCCCTCCCGAGTATCTGTACAACCTGCCGTTTCGCATCTTCGGCATCATGTCGAACGAGCTGCTGCTGGCGATCCCGTTCTTCACCTTCATGGGCGCGATCCTGGAGCGTTGCGGGCTCGCCGAAGATCTGCTCGAAGGCTGCGGGCAGTTGTTCGGTCCGCTGCCGGGAGGGCTTGCCTATGCCGTCATCGTGGTGGGCGCGATCCTCGGCGCGATCACCGGTACGGTGGCCGCATCGGTGATCGCAATGGGCGTCATCTCGCTGCCGATCATGCTGCGCTACCGCTACGACAGGCGCATCGCCACCGGCACGATCGCCGCATCGGGCACGATCACGCAGCTCATTCCGCCCTCGCTCGTGCTGGTGGTGCTGGCCGATCAGATCGGGCGTTCGGTGGGCGACATGTACAAGGGCGCGCTCGGGCCCTCGATCGTGCAGACGCTGATCTTCCTCGCCTTCATCGCCGTCGTTTCGTTCTTCCGCCCGCACTGGGTGCCGCCACTGCCGAAGGAAGCGCGCACGTTGCACGGCTGGGCGCTGGTCAATCGCGTCCTGTGGGGCATGGTGCCTTCGATCGTGCTCATCTTCCTCGTGCTGGGGACGATCTTCATGGGGATCGCCACGGCGACCGAAGCCGGTGCGCTCGGCGCCGTGGGTGCAATCGCGCTGGCCGCATTGCATCGCCGGCTCACCTGGCGGTTGGTGCGCGAAGGCATGGAGATCACCATGCGCATCACCGCCATGGTGATCTTCATCCTGATCGGCTCGACGGTATTCAGCCTGGTGTTCCAGGGCGTCGACGGCGCGCTCTGGATCGAACATCATCTCTCGAACCTGCCCGGCGGCACGGTCGGGTTTC
Organism: Burkholderiales bacterium; assembly: GCA_050741055.1. Taxonomy (GTDB): domain Bacteria; phylum Pseudomonadota; class Gammaproteobacteria; order Burkholderiales; family WYBJ01; genus WYBJ01. Next base: position 3,568 of record JBOIEI010000335.1, read on the forward strand.
TGCTCTTCGTCAACCTGTTCGTGTTTTTTCTCGCGTTCTTTCTCGACTTCTTCGAGATCGCCTTCATCATCATTCCGCTGCTGGCGCCCGTGGCGGAGAAGATGGGCATCGATCTCATCTGGTTCGGCGTGCTGTTGTGCGTGACGCTGCAGACTTCGTTCATGCACCCGCCGTTCGGCTTCGCACTGTTCTACCTGCGCGGCATCGCGCCGAAGGAGGTCAAGACCAGCGACATCTACTGGGGCGCGATTCCGTGGGTCGGGCTGCAGCTCGTGATGGTGGCCATCGTGATCCTGTGGCCCGGCCTGGTCACGATGTGGCTGGACACGGAAGACAAGATCGACCTCGACAAGGTGAAGATCGAGATTCCAGTGCCGGAGTTCGTGCCGCCGGACCCGAGTCAGTTCCTGCCGCCGAGCGCTCCGGAGGTGCCGTATGGAGAAGGCGCGAGCAGTTCGCCTGCCGGGAAATGACTATTTCTTCGGCGCAACCGCCTTCTGCACCGGCCGCGTATAGGCGAAATTGTCGAAGGCGAACTCGGCGACACGGAACCACAGATACTGGTCGTCGCGGAACTTCTTCCACTGCGGATAGATGCGCGCCCAATGCTTGCTCTTTTGCGCCAGCTCGGCGTAGAGCTCGAAGGCCGCCTTCTCGCACGCTTCCATGACCGCGCGTGGGAACGGGCGCAACCGCGCCCCGCCCGCCACGAGCTTGCGCAGCGCATCGGGGTTGCGTACATCGTAGCGCGCGAGCATATGGACGTTCGACTCGGCCGCCACCGCCGCGATGGCCGCCTGGTAGCTCTTCGGCAGCTCGGCGAACTTCTTCGCGTTCACCATGAGCGAGAGCTGCGGACCGCCCTCCCACCAGGCCGGGTAATAGTAATAGCGGGCGACCTTGTGGAAGCCGAGCTTCTCGTCGTCGTAGGGGCCCACCCACTCGGCCGCGTCGATCGTGCCGCGCTCGAGCGCCTGGTAGATTTCGCCCCCCGCGATCTGCTGCGGCACCACGCCGAGCTTCACCAGCACCTGTCCGGCAATGCCCGCGATGCGCATCTTCAGGCCCTTCAAGTCCGCGACCGTGCGGATCTCCTTGCGATACCAGCCGCCCATCTGGGCGCCGGTGTTGCCGGCGTTGAACTCGACCACGCCGTAATCCTTGTACAGCTCGGCCATCACTTCGCGCCCGCCGCCTTCGTACCACCAGGCATTCTGCTGGCGCGCGTTCAGGCCGAACGGCACGTTGGTGCCGAACGCGAACGCCGGGTCCTTGCCGACGTAGTAGTACGGCGCGGTATGTCCGGCCTCCACCGTGCCGTTCTGAACGGCATCGAGCACTTGCAGCGCGGGCACGACCTCGCCGGCGGCGAAAACGCGAATCTGGAACTTGTTGTCGGTGATCTCGGCGATGCGCCGGGTGATCAGCTCGGCGGGATAGAAGACGGTGTCGAGGCTTTTCGGGAAGCTGGAAGCGAGCCGCCATTGGACGCTCGGCTGCGCCTGCGCGATCGCTGGCGCCGCTGCGGCGGTACCTGCGAGTCCGGCGGCGGCGAGCGTAAGGAACTTGCGCCGCTGCCGGCGAGCGGCTTCAGCATTGGCATGCACGGCCGGCGCAGCACGGCGGCGATGCGATCGTGTCATCGATCTCCTCCCCTCTCGAACCTATCGAACTTTTCGTGTTTCACGACACCGCTCGACGCTCACGTCCGACCCTCTGTCGAGGGAGAGGCAGAGCGTCGTGTCCGTATCGCCTGCCTCCACCACGGAACGATCGATCCTGGGACGCGGCCAAGCGTCTCAATCGCCGGCGATCGTCATCTGGCCGATCAGCACCGAACCGCTGACGCGCGAGCCGCGCACCATGACGTCGTTGCCTACCGCGTCGATGCCGAGGAACATGTCCTTCAGGTTCGAGGCGATGGTAACTTCCTGCACCGGGAAAGCGATCGTCCCGTCCTCGACCCAGAATCCGGCGGCGCCGCGCGAATAATCGCCGCTCACCATGTTCACGCCCATGCCGAGCAACTCGGTCAGGAGCAACCCCCGGCCCATGCGCTTGAGCATCCCGGCGAAGTCCAGCTCGCCCGGCTCGAGCACGAGATTGTGGTTGCCGCCCGCGTTTCCGGTCGAGCGCATGCCGAGCTTGCGCCCCGAATAGGTGCCGAGGAAGTAGCCCTGCAGAACGCCCGCCTCGACCACGTTGCGTGCGTGCGTTGCCACGCCCTCCTCGTCGAACGCGGTACTCGCGAGCCCACGCGGCAGATGCGGCCGCTCGGCAATCGTCACGCGGGGAGAAAAGATCGGCTTCCCCAGCGCATCGACCAGGAAGGATGATTTGCGGTAGAGATTCCCCCCGCTCGCCGCCGAAACGAAATGCCCGAGCAGGCCGCTCGCGAGCGGCGCCTCGAACACCACCGGGGCTTGCGTCGTATCGATCTTGCGCGCGCCCAGCCGCTTGAGCGTGCGCTCGCCGGCGATGGTGCCGACGCGATCGGCCGGATCGAGCGTTTCCGGATCGCGCGCCGAGGTGTACCAGTCGTCGCGCTGCATCGCGTCGTCCTTGCCAGCGATGACGGCGCAGGAAATATGATGGCGCGAGCTCGGGTAGCCGGCCATGAACCCAGCCGAGTTGCCATAGACGAAGTGCGCGTCGTGCGTTCCCACCGAAGCGCCTTCGGAATTGGTGATGCGTTTGTCCACCGCGAAAGCCGCCGCCTCGCAAGCCTGCGCGAGCTCGATCGAGCGTTCGACGCTGATGCCCCAGGGCCGGTACAGATCGAGATCCGGAATGTCGCGCGCGAGCAGGTCTTCGTCCGCGAGGCCGGCGCAATCGTCGGCGGCGGTGAAGCGCGCGATGGTCAGGGCCTTGTCGATCGTATCGCTGATCGCCTGCGACGACAGATCGGTGCTGCTCGCGTGGCCACGCTGCTGGCCGATATAGACGGTGAGCGCAAGCCCCTTGTCGCGGGTGTACTCGATCGTCTCGACTTCACCCTGGCGCACCGTCACGCTTTGACCGAGGCTCTCGGACACTTCGGTTTCGGCGGCGGTGGCGCCCCGCGCACGCGCTTTGGCGAGCACGTCGCCGACGATTTCCTGGAAGCGGTCGGGGGTAAAGCTGAAACGCGTGTCCGGCATTGAAGGCTCGCGTCGCAAAGAGGGCTATCATAGCAGCTCGACCGCCCGCAACTGCCCTCATCCCGTGACCGAACCGCCCGGCAACGACGACCACCAGCCGGTCAGCAAAACCCGCCGCAAAAAGGACATGCACGCGCTCCAGGCGCTCGGCGAAGCACTGGTCGCGCTGACGCCCGCGCAGCTTTCGGGCCTGGATCTGCCGGAGCGGCTCGCCGATGCGATCGCCCAGGCAAGGCGGATACCGACCTTCGAAGCGCGCCGGCGGCAGATGCAATACATTGGCCGGTTGATGCGCGAGGTGGATGCCGAACCGATCGCGCAGCGCCTGTCGCTCATGCGAAACGAGCGCCGGCGCGACAACGCCCGCCATCACGAAGCGGAGCGCTGGCGCGAGCGCCTGTTGGCCGAGGATTCCGTGCTCACCGAGCTTGCCGCCACCCATCCTGGGCTCGACACCCAGCATCTGCATACGCTGGTACGCAATGCGCGCCGCGAGCTCGCCCGCGGCGACCCGCCGAAAGCCAATCGTGCCCTGTTTCGGGCTTTGCGCGATTGCCTGGGCGACCCTAGCGCAGGCGAATCCGGCGGCGCCGACATCGGCTAGGTTGCGCGCGAGGCGTCCCAAGAGCGCGGAGTCGAGTACCTGGAAAACGCACCGGCCGACATCGCCTGGGTTCGTGCGCGCGAGGCGTCCGGGCGGCGAGCGGCAGCGCTATACTCTGCGGCCATGGACGCCCCCAACACGCTCATCATCGGCCTGGTTTCGATCAGCGATCGCGCCTCGCAAGGCGTCTATCGCGACGAGGGCATCCCCGCGCTGGAGGAATGGTTCCGGGTCGCGCTCGCGAGCCCCTGGCGCACGGTCACGCGCCTTGTTCCCGACGAACAGCCGGTGATCGAGGCGAATCTGAAGGACCTGGCCGACCGCGAGGGTTGTCACCTCGTGCTCACCACCGGTGGCACCGGCCCCGCCCCGCGCGACGTCACGCCGGAAGCGACGGCTGCGGTGGCCGATCGCGTGATGCCGGGATTCGGCGAGCAGATGCGTCAGATCAGCCTTCGCTTCGTGCCCACCGCGATCCTGTCGCGGCAGGTTGCCGTCATCCGCAAGGGCTGCCTCATCATCAACCTTCCCGGACAACCGAAATCGATCCGCGAAACGCTCGAGGGCTTGAAAGGGCCGCAGGGCGAGACCCTGGTGCCGGGTATATTCGCTGCTGTGCCGTACTGCGTCGATTTGATCGGCGGCCCCTACATCGAGACCCGCGACGAGGTATGCAAGGCGTTCCGTCCCAAGTCCGCCCTTCGCCCCCGGCCCACAACGCGCAATGAATGAACTGGAAACCATCGAGATAGAGACCGGCGCCGCCCCCGCCGCAGCCGTGGTCTGGCTGCACGGGCTCGGCGCCGACGGCAACGATTTCGTTCCGATCGTGAAGGAGCTGCGCTTGCCACCGCAGCTGCCCGTCCGCTTCGTGTTCCCGCACGCGCCCATGATGCCGGTCACCATCAACAACGGCTACGTCATGCGCGCGTGGTACGACGTCACCTTCGATGGACTGGACCGGCGTCCGGACGCGCGCGGCATCGTCGCCTCGCAGGCCGCCATCGAGGCCCTGGCCGCGCGCGAGCAGGCGCGCGGGATTGCATCCGAGCGCATCGTGCTGGCCGGGTTTTCGCAAGGCGGCGCGATCACGCTGCAAGCCGGGCTGCGCCATGCGCAGAGGCTGGCCGGACTGATGGTGCTTTCGAGCTACCTGCCGCTGCCGGAAACCCTCGGTGCCGAAGCGGCCCAGGCGAACGCCGCAACGCCGATCTTCATGGCGCACGGCACGGACGATCCGGTCATCAACATCGAGCTCGGTCAACGCTCGCGCGCCCTGCTGGCCGAACGAGGTTACCCGGTCGAATGGCACGAATATCCGATGCCGCACTCGGTCTGCCTGGAGCAGATCGAGGACATCAGCCGCTGGCTGCAGCAGGTTCTGAAGTAGCGGCCAGCGCCGCCTCCCTCCCCCGGCGCACGTCCACGCCCGCGAGCAGCGCGAGGCCCGCGAGAAAATAGATGCCCGTGACGAGGAAGGCGATCCGATGCTCGCCCTGGGTGATGGCGACGATCGCACCGTAAGTGATGGGCCCCAGGATCGACGAGAGCTTCACCCCCAGGCCCCACAGGCCGAAAAATTCGCCCTGGCGCTCAGGCGGGCTCAGATAGCCGACCAGGGCGCGGCCGGCCGACTGGCTGGATCCGAGGCACAGTCCCGCCAGGTGGGCTGCCAGCCAGAAGGTGACGTTCGATTCCGCCACCGAGGCGAGAACGACCGTCGCGAGCCAACCGGCCAAGGTGAGCGCGATTGCGCGCTTGTGGCCGAGCCGGTCCTGCACATACCCGAACGCAGCCGCGCCGATCGCCGCCGCCACGTTCACCACCAGGATGAGCACGATGGTCTGCCCCGTGTCGAACTTCATGACCTGCTGCGCGTAGATCGCAGCGAGCGCAACCACGGCCTGGACCCCCGCCTGGTAGCACACGAGGCAAAGGAGGAAGCGCGCGAGGTCGCGATAGCGCCAACTCTCCCGCCATGTGCGCGCAAGCCGCGCCATCGATTCGGTGAGCGCGCCGGCGCCTAGCACATGCGGTTGCGGTCGCGCCCGTTCGCGCAAGAAGAGGAACGTGGGCAGCGAAGCGAGCAGGAACATCGCGGCCGTGATCCATAGCGTCCCGGGGACGAACGCCTCGGCGCCGCCGCCGGCGGTCTGTACGCTCGTGACGTAGGCGAGACACAGCCCGAGCGTCAGCATCCCGCCCAGGTAGCCCAAGCCCCAGCCCCAGCCGGAAACCCGGCCCAGATGCCTGCCGTCCGCGATTTCCGGCAGGAAGGCGGCGATCAGATTCTCGCCGCTGCCGAAGAAGAAATTGCTCAGGATCAGAAAAAGCAGGGCAGCCGCAAGCTCGCCGGGGCCGGCGCCCGCCAATGCGGCGGTAAAGAGCGCGCATCCCACGGTGGTCGCGGCCAGGAGCTTCTTCTTGCACGCATAGGCGTCCGCGAGCGCGCCGATCGCCGGAGCCGTCACCATGACGAACAGATACGATACCGCGAGCGCGCCGGACCACGCGAGCGTCGCCCAGTGGCTGTTGCCGGCAATGACGGCGACGAAATACGCGTTGTAGATCGCGGTGATGACGACCGTCGTGTAGCCCGAATTGGCGAAATCGAACATCGCCCAGGCCCATGCCTCGCGCGGGCGAACGCCGGGTGCGAGCACCCGGTCTTCAGTCCCGGAGCTCATGCGTGAGCCGAAAGCGGATCGTCGCGCCGGCGCTCGGGAGGAGCGGGTCGCGGTCGGGCAGCTGGGGACGAGCGGGTCGGGGTCGGGCAGCTCGAGACAACGGGCTTGGATCGTGGCTCAGAGCGCCTTGTCCTGCTCCTCCGGCCAGTGCTTGATGTAGCGCTTGAGCAGCCGGTTCTCGAAGTCGGCCTGCTTGATGACCGCCTTGGCAATGTCGTGAAACGAGATGACGCCGAGCAGGCGCCCTTGATCGAGGATAGGCAGATAGCGCACGTGATTGGCCGTCATGGTCTCGCGCACCTGGTCGACGGTGTCGGACGGCGTTCCGGTGATCGGCGCGGTGTTCATGACATCGCCCGCGCGCGCATCGCCGAGATTGCCGGCACGCGCCTTCAGCTCCTGCAGCACTTCGCGAAAGGTCAGCATCCCGGCCATTTCGCCGTCGTGCATCACCACCAGCGAGCCGATATCGTTCGACACCATCAGGTCGACGGCAGCGGCGAGACGGCCCTCGGGCTCGATGCTGAATATCGTGCTCCCTTTCATCCCGAGAATGTCGCGGATCTGCATCACGTTCTCCTGCGAGAGCGGACGATCTTAGCCCAATCCGGCGGCATGGGCCACGCGTGCCGGTCACAGCGGCTCGGTTTCGCCCTGCGTCAAATCACCCCGGCCGCACGCAGGGCGTTGCGGCGCTGCTCGTCGTAGCCGATCTGCGCCAGCACCTCGTCGGTATGCGCGCCCAGCTTCGGCCCGAGCCAGCGCGTGCGCCCGGGTGTGGCCGAAAGCTTCGGCACGATGGCCGGCAGCTTCACGCCCTGACCGTCGGCAAGCCGGAACTGCTCGATCATGCCGCGTGCGGCGTAATGCGGATCGGCCATGATGTCGCGCACGTCGTAGACCTTGCTGGACGGCACGTCGGCCTCGTGCAGCACGCGCAATACCGCGGCGAGCTCGTGCGATTGCGTCCAGCCGCCGATGACGGCATCGAGCTCCTCGGTGCGAGCGACGCGGCCTTCGTTGCTCGCCAGCCCCGGATCGTTCGCCAGGTCTTGACGGCCGATCGCGCTCATCAGGCGCTTGAAGATGCTGTCGCCGTTCGCACCGATGATGACGTACTTGCCGTCGCGCGTGGGATAAGTATTCGAGGGCACGATGCCCGGTAGCGCATTACCGGCTCGGCTGCGCACGAATCCGAGCACGTCGAATTCCGGCACCAGGCTTTCCATCACGCTGAAGACCGCTTCGTAGAGCGCGAGATCGACCATCTGTCCGCTGCCGCCGTTGACCTTGCGATGATGCAGCGCGACCAAGGCGCCGATCGCACCGTACAGGGCGGCGATCGAGTCGCCGATGGAGATGCCCATGCGCACCGGCGGCAGCTCGGGGTAGCCGGTGATGTAGCGCATGCCGCCCATCGCCTCGCCGATCACGCCGAAGCCGGGCCGGTCCTTGTACGGGCCGGTCTGGCCGTAGCCCGACAGGCGCACCATCACGAGCCCGGGGTGCAGCGCGTGCAACGCCTCCCAGCCCAGGCCCCAGCGCTCCAGCGTGCCGGGCCGGAAGTTTTCCACCACGATGTCGCAGCGGCAAGCCAGTTGGCGCACGATCTCCTGGCCCTCGGCTGCGCGCATGTTCACGCTCACCGATTTCTTGTTGCGCGCCTGCGCAAGCCACCACAGCGACGTGCCCTGGTACATCTTGCGCCACTGCCGCAGCTGGTCCCCGCCTTTCGGATCTTCGACCTTGACCACGTCGGCGCCGAATTCGGCCAGGATGCGGGTGCAGAACGGCGCCGCGATCATGTTGCCGAGCTCCAGCACTTTCACGCCGGCCAGCGGCTGTGCGGCGTTCTCCTCCATGGCTTCCAACTCCTCCAGGCTGTGCGCGCAAAGTATACGTCCGCCCTTGACCGGCTGCCGGCGGCTTGGCATAAAGCCTCATTCTGCCGAGCCGAATCGTGGCGCAACGTTCCCTGTTCAGAACCCTGATCGAGTCGCCGTGGTGGGTGAGCCTGCTCGCCGCCGTGCCGACGTACGCCGTCGGTGCGCTGCTTTCGCGGCTTTTCCCGGGCGATGCGAATCCGCACGTGCTCGGCGTGGCCGCCGCCCTGCCCTTCCTCGGCGTCGGCGTCTATACGGGTTGGTTGCGCATCCGGCGCGGTCCCAGCCTCGACGCGCCATCGCTGCTCAAGGCGTTGCGGAGCGCCTCGCCCGACGACATGCGTGCGATGCTGGCCGAAGCGTACGATCGCGCGCGCTACGAGATTGCAGACGGTGCCAGCGGGGACCTGGAGCTGCAGCGAAACGGCTATCTGACGCTGGTGCGCTTTCGGCGCTGGCGGGCGCAAAGCACGGGGCCGGCGGCGGTCGACGAGCTGCGCTCCGCGATGCGCGCGCGCAAGGCCGATCACGGCGTCTACATCACCGCCGGAACCGTGACCGAGAGCGCGCGCAAGCGGGCCGGGGAAACCGACGTGACATTTGTCGACGGCTTCGCCCTGGCCGATCTGCTGGGC
>JBOIEI010000336.1:0-10094 GCA_050741055.1 Burkholderiales bacterium
GCATTCGCCGGCGGCGATTCGCGGCAGCAATTCCGCACCGAAGGCTTCGTTGTCGCAATGGACGAGCGCGCGCGTGGCAAGCACCGCGCATGCGACCAGCGGCTCCGGCATCAGCACCCGGGCAAGCCCCTGGCTCACCTCCGCCATCTCGGCAAAGCCGAGCTCCATACCGCCGAAGCGCTCGGGAATCAGCAACCCGGTCCAACCCATCGCCACCATTTCTTTCCATAGGCCGCGGTCGAAGCCAGGCGCCACGCCGCGCCACTTGCGCACGCGCGCCATGTCGGTCGCGCGGCGGGCAAAGTCGGCCACGCTCTCGGCAAGCATCCGCCGCTCGTTCGAGCGTCCGCTATCGATTTCCGGCATGCCTCTACTCCTCGCCCTCGGTCGCACCGCGCGCTTCGATGACGGCCATGATAGCAAGGGCGCCGCGCCGTGGCGGGGCCTTCCGCCACCGGGTTCCAGTGTGCGGAAGCACGACCGGCGAACCGCGCGGACGGTTCATGCGTGCAGCCGCGCAGGCAAAGGATTCGACCACGCCCGTTCAGGCCGCGAAGCCTCTCGCGATAGGTGCCCGGGCACTCGCGCGCGCAGGTTTTCCCAATCGCGTTAAACTGGCCCGCCTATGACCCCGGGTTCTGGAGCCATGCCGTTCAACCTCGGCGATCTGGTCGATCGCACGCAGGACCTCGACGCCCCGGCGCTGCTCGACTGCCTCGACTGGGAGCGGCCCGCGCACTACAGCCATCGCGACCTGGACCGGCTGGCCTGTTCGGTCGCCGACGGCCTGATGCGCCGCGGCTACCGGGCCGGCCAGCGCATCGGCATCCTGAGCGCCAATCGCGCCGAGTTCCTTGCCGCCTACTTCGGCATCATGCGCGCGGGGTTGGCCGCCGTCCCGATCAATCACAAGTTTCCGCGCGCCACCATCGAGTTCGTGCTGAGGGATTCGGACGTGCGCCTGGTGTTCTGCGACGCCGCGCGGCGCGGCCTTTTGCCGGACGACACGCCGAGTGTCGAGCTCGATACGGAGTGGCGCGATTTCCTCGGCGCGCCCGAATTCGAAACCGTTCGTCCTGCACCCGACGCAGCCGCCATGATCCTGTACACCTCGGGCTCCACCGGGCGGCCCAAGGGCGTGCCGCTGCATCACGCCGGCCAACTCTGGGCCGTGCGCACGCGCCTGGCCGGCGGACCGTACCGGGATCATCGGTTGCTCGTCGCGGCGCCGCTATTCCATATGAATGCGCTCGGCACGTCGAAGTTCGTCTTCGCCGCGCATGCGAGCATGGTGCTGCTGCCGCAGTTCGATGCGCGCCGTTACGTCGAGGCGATCGGCCGCTTCCAGGTCACCTGGATCACCTCGGTCCCGACCATGATGGCGCTCGCGGTGCGGGAACAGGAAACGCTGGGGAACACCGACGTGCGCAGCGTGCGCACGGTACGCATGGGGTCGGCCCCGGTGACGCAGAAGCTGATCGACGATATTCGCCATGTCTTCCCGGGCGCGACCGTGACCAATGCCTACGGCACGACCGAAGCGGGGCCGGTGATGTTCGGCCCTTCGCCGGACGGCCGCAAGAAGCCCGACCTGGCGCTCGGCTGGCCGTTCCCGGAGGTCGAAGTGCGCCTTGTGGATGCGCAAGGCCACGATTCCGACCAAGGGGTGCTGTGGATACGCACGCCGGCGAACATGAAGGGCTATATCAACCTGCCCGAAAAGACGCGCGAGGTCCTCACGCCGGAGGGCTGGTACATCTCGGGCGACGTCTTCCGCCGCGACGCGCAAGGCGCCTACTACTTTGTCGGCCGCACCGACGACATGTTCGTCTGCGGCGGCGAGAACATCTATCCGGGCGAAGTGGAGCACATGCTCGAAGCCCATCCGGATATCGTGCAGGCCTGCGTGGTTCCGGTGCCCGACGAGATCAAGTTCGAGAAGCCGTTCGCGTTCGTGGTCTTGCGCGCGGGCGCCACACTCACTGAGGACGACGTCAAGCGCTATGCGCTGGAGCATGCGCCCGCCTACCAGCATCCGCGCCAAGTCGTCTTCATGCCCGCGTTGCCGCTCGCCGGCACCAACAAGGTGGATCGCAAGGCTCTGTCGGAGATCGCGGCTGCGCGCTGGCGCGAGCGGGAAGCCGCCGCCGCTTCCGCTTCCGATTGAGCCCGGCAATCGAACGGCATCGGCGCCGGGACTGTCGACCGCGGCATTCGCCGCCGCGCGTGGTAGGCTCAACGGCCACGCGCAACGGCAAGCGGGTTCGATTACGCTGTCGTGCGTTTCTTCGAGGAGAGATCAGGCAATGAAAGCGGCGGTCATACGCCAACACGGGGGGCCGGGTTCGATCGGTGTGGAGAACGACTTCCCCGATCCCAAGCCGGCACCTGGCGAAGTGGTGATCGCGGTCAAGGCCGCGACGCTGAACTATCACGACATCTTCACCCGCCGCGGCATGCCGGGAATCAAGGTGCCGATGCCGTGCATCATGGGGCTCGATTTCGCCGGCGAGATCGCAGCAGTCGGCCCGGGCGTGGATGGCAACTGGCGCGCCGGCCAGCGCGTCATGGTGGACCCGGTGGACCGCGTCGGACCGGGCGGGCTGCTGGGCGAGATGCGCCCGGGCGGGCTGGCGCAATACTGTGCCGTTCCTGCTCATCATCTGATCGAGTTGCCGGCCGAGGTTTCCTACGAAGCCGCTGCCGCGCTGCCGGTTGCGTACGGCACGGCGGTTCGCATGATGCACACGATCGGCCAGGTGAAGCAGGGCGAGCGGGTGCTCATCCTCGGCGCTTCCGGCGGTGTCGGCACCTGCTGCGTGCAGCTCGCCAAGCTCGCGGGTTGCGAAGTCATCGCCTGCGCTTCCAGCGAATCGAAATTGAAACGCCTGGGCAGCCTCGGCGCCGATCACCTGGTCGACTACACGCAGCAGGACTTCGTGAAGTGGGTGTACGAGAAATGGGGCAAGCCGCACCGGCGCAAGTTCGAGGGCGGCGTCGACGTGGTTGTGAATTTCACCGGCGGAGACACGTGGGTCAAATCGCTGCGCGCCTTGCATCGTCGCGGCCGGCTGCTGACCTGCGGCGCCACCGCCGGCTACGATCCGAAGGAAGACCTGCGCTTCATCTGGACTTTCGAGCTGCAGGTGCTGGGTTCCAACGGCTGGATGCGCGAAGACCTGCACCTGCTGCTCGACATGATCCGCGACGGGCGTCTGAAGCCGGCGATCGACCGGGAGCTGCCGCTCGAGCAGGTGAACGAGGCGTTCCGCTTGCTGGAAGAGCGGGAAGTGTTCGGCAAGGTCGTGCTGAAAGCGGTGTAGCAATGAGCGAAGCAGCCGGCGAAAAACCGAGCGCGGTTCAAGTCAAGGCGGTGCAGCGATGAGCGAAGCAGCGAGCGAAAGACTGGTGCGGTCGAAGTCAAGGCGGTGCAGCGATGGGTGAAGCAGCGAGCGAGAAACTGAGCGCGGCCGAGGTCCAGGCGCTGTTCGACGCCTCTCCCTTCATCGGCTTCCTCGGCTTGCAAGTGGTGTCGGCCGACCACGACGCAGCCGAAATCCAGGTGCGCATGCCGCTGCGGCCCGAGCTGGAACGCCGCCGTGGCAGCAAGCAGTTCCACGGCGGTCCGATCGCCTCGTTCATCGACACCGTGGGCGATTTCGCGATCGGCATGGCGATCGGCGGCGGAGTGCCGACGATGAACCTGCGCATCGATTATCTGCGCCCGGCCGTCGGCGATTTCCTGCTCGGAATTGGCCGCGTGCGCCGCGCGGGCAAGACCGCGGCGGTGATCGACGTCGATGTCAGCGACGAGCAGGGGCGGCTGGTCGCGGTGGGACGCGGGACGTATTCGAGCCAGCGGGGTTAGGCGTTCGCAGCTACTTCTGCTCCGACTGCAGAATCTCGAAAGCGGCGTGCAGCGCCTTCTCGTACTTGGTCTTCTCGCGCGCAATTTCGTCTTCGGACCAGGTCCACAGTCCTTTCCTAGTCTTCATGCCGATCTCGCCCTTCTGCACCATCGTCCTCAGCATCTCGGGCGGCGCGGACGCATTCGACAGGCTCGGATAAATGCTGCTGCCGGAGAAGTAGTTGGTGTCCCAGCCCGACATTTCCTTTTGCATCAGCGGCCCGCAGGCAACGAAGCGGAAGCCGAAGCCGTAACGCACGGTGGCGTCGATGCCTTCCGCAGTCGCGATACCGTTATCGAGCAGCCAGAACGCTTCCCGCAGGAGCGCATGCTGCATGCGGTTGGCGAGAAAGCCGGGGATGTCCTTCTTCACCATCACCGGAACCTTGCCGGCCGACTTCATGATCGCTTCCACCTGCTCGGCCACCGCCGGGTCGGTGAACTCGGCGCAAATCACTTCCACCAGCGGAACGATGTGCGCCGGCATGAAGAAATGAGCGCCGCAGACGCGGCTGCGCGTACGCAGGTGCTTGCCGATCTCGGTGACGGGGAAGCTCGAGGTGTTGGTCGCGAGCGGCACGTCGGGGCGTGCGAGCGTTTCCAGTTCGGCAAACACGCGATGCTTGAGCGCGAGGTCTTCGGTGACGGCCTCGATGACGAGCTCGATCGAGCTCCAGGGTAGCTCTGCAAGCTGCGTGTACGCGCGCGCTGCGGAGCCGAGTGCTGCGTCGGCGCCCAGCCGATCGAGCCCCTTGGCCACGCGCCCGGGCAGTGCGTCGCGCGTCTTCTGCGAGGGACTCATCACGTGCGCGTCCCAACCCGCCACGGCGAAGCTGGTTGCGATGTCCCCGCCCATGATCCCGCCACCGACGATGGCGACGCCCCTGTTGGCCATTGCGAAATCCTCTGCGCGCTGGTTGATGAGCCGCGATTATAGGCGTGCGCCGCAGCGCGGCCTCGGAGAGGTGCGAACTTCGAATCCCGGCGGCGGTCCCTGGTTTTGGCCTCGCCGAGCTTATCGTGTAGACTTCGCCGCTTTCAGTTTGCACGGCAATTCAGCGAGATACGCAATCTCGCGTAAGCAGCTCGTAAGCGTTGCGTAAGCACACGGAGGAGCGCGGTCGGAATCCGACGCCGATACCGGACGCACGTCATGGCATCCGGAAGGGCGCGGCTGAACCGATCGCCGACTAGAGGGCAAGCAATGATCAAGGTCGAAAATCTCGTCAAGAATTTCGGCCCCAAGCTCGCGGTGAACGACGTGTCGTTCAATGTCGAGCGGGGCGAAGTGCTCGGCTTCCTCGGTCCCAACGGGGCCGGCAAATCCACCACGATGCGCATGGTCACGGGTTTCATTCCGCCGACCACGGGTCGCATCCAGGTCGGCGGCTACGACATGCTCTCCGATCCGATTCCAGCCAAGCGCCTGATCGGCTATCTGCCGGAGAACGCACCGTCGTATGCCGACATGAGCGTGCGCGGGTTCCTCCACTTCACGGCCGAGATGCGCGGCATCTCGGGCGATGCGCGCAAGCGCTCCGTCAACCGCGCGGTCGAGCTTTGCATGCTGGAAAACGTGCTCTACCAGAACATCGACACGCTCTCCAAGGGCTATCGGCACCGCACCTGCCTCGCTCAGTCGATCATTCACGATCCCGACATCCTCATCATGGACGAGCCCACCGACGGACTCGATCCGAACCAGAAGCACGAAGTGCGCAACCTCATCAAGCGCATGGGTGCCAACAAGGCGATCATCTTCTCGACCCATATCCTGGAAGAAGTCGACGCCGCCTGCTCGCGCGTCATCATCATCGATCGCGGCAAGATCGTCGCGAACGGAACGCCGGACGAGCTGCGCCGGCGCTCGCACCTCGCCGGCGCGGTGTCGGTCGTGGTTTCCGGCGTCACCGCGGCACAGTTGAGCGAAGGTCTGAGTGCCATCGAGTGCGTCGCGCGCGTCGAGACCTTGGTCGACGCACCCGACCAAGCAACGGTGCGCGCTTATCCGCACGCGCCCGAACGCAAGCCCGAGCTGGTGCGCGCGGTGATGGAGCTGGTCGCACAACGCCAATGGCGCATCGAGGATCTGCGCACCGAGGAAGGCCACTTCGACGAAGTGTTCCGCTCGATCACGCTGCCCGACACGATGAAGGAGGTGCGGCCATGAGCGGAGGCGTCATGACGATCGTCAAGCGCGAGCTCGTGGGTTACTTCGTCTCGCCGGTGGCCTATGTCTTCCTCGTGATCTTCCTGCTGCTGACCGGGTTCTTCACATTCACGGTCGGCAACTTCTTCGAGCGCGGCGAAGCCTCGCTGGTGTCGTTCTTCACCTGGCACCCCTGGCTGTATCTGTTCCTGGTGCCCGCCGTGGGCATGCGGCTGTGGTCGGAAGAGCGGCGGCTCGGGACGATGGAGCTGCTGCTCACCCTGCCGATCGCGACCTGGCAGGCGATCGCCGGCAAGTTCCTCGCCTCGTGGATCTTCCTCGCGATCGCGCTCGCGCTCACCTTCCCGGTGATCATCACGGTCAACTGGCTGGGCGATCCGGACAACGGAGTCATCGCCTCGGGCTACGTCGGCAGCGCCCTGCTCGCGGGTTCGTACCTGGCGGTGAGCTGCATGACCTCGGCCATGACACGCAACCAGGTGATCAGCTTCATCCTCTCGGTGCTGATCCTGCTCTTTCTCATCCTGTGCGGCTACAACCCGGTGACCGATCTGCTGTCGCGCTGGGCGAGCCCGCAATTCGTGCACATCGTGGCCTCGTTCTCGGTCATGACCCATTTCGACGCGTTCCAGCGCGGCATTCTGGACGTGCGTGACGTCGTGTTCTTCGCCTCGCTGATCGGCCTCGCGCTCTTCACCACCGGCGTCATCATCCGCGGCTTGCGCGCGGGCTGAGGGGGCACACAATGCAAAACAAGGGACTGCAAACCTTCCTGTACTCCACTGCCGGAGTGATCGCGCTCGCGCTGATTCTGATCGCGGTGAACTACATCTTCTCGCCGCTGCGCGCGCGCGCGGACCTGACCGAAGGCAAGGTATTCACGCTCTCGGAGGGCACGCGGGCGATTCTCACCCAGCTCGAATCGCCGGTGAAGATTCGCTACTACTACACGCAGGGCGAAGCCACGCCGGTCGGCTTGAGAACCTACGCCCAGCGGGTGGAAGACCTGCTGAACGAGTTCAGCTCGGTCTCCAGAGGCAAAGTCATCGTCGAGAAATACAACCCGCAGCCCGACTCGGACGCGGAGGAGTCCGCGATGCTCGACGGCATCGAAGGCCAGATGCTCAATACGGGCGAAAAGTTCTACCTCGGCCTATCGGTGAGCCAGCTCGACGACAAGGTCGCCATCCCGGTCGTCACGCCGGAGCGCGAGCGCCTGCTCGAATACGATCTGACGCGGGCGGTGGCGCGGGTGTCGACGGCCAAGAAGCCGGTTGTGGGCGTGATGAGCGCGGTCCCCGTGTTCGGCCGCGGCCTTTCGCCGCTCGCGATGCAGGAGAAGAAGGGCCTCACCGAGCCGTGGGTGCTCATCTCCGAGCTCCAGCGCGACTTCGAGCTGAAAGAGGTTTCGATGAACGCGGAGACGGTCGACCCCGAAATCCGGGTGCTGCTCGTCATCCATCCGCGCGACATCACCGAAACCACGCAATACGCGATCGACCAGTTCATCATGCGCGGCGGCAAGCTGATCGCCTTCATGGATCCGTACATGTACTTCGACCAGCAGCGCGACATGCAGAATCCATTCGGCGGATCGCAAGCCGGCCAGTCCTCGCTCTATGCCCTGCTGAAGGCGTGGGGCCTGGACATGGACATGTCCAAGGTCCTGGCCGACATGACGTACACGAGCGGCGAAGGTCCGCGCCTGCTGCCGACGCTGCTCAACCTCACAGGCAGCGCGCTCAACCCGGACGACCCGGTCACCAGCCAGCTCGGCTCCCTGCTGTATGCGTTCGGCGGCTACTTCAAGGGCAAGCCCGTCGAAGGTCTGGACATGTCGGTGCTGTTCCACAGCTCGCCCAACAACATGCCGGTCGATCTCATCATCGCCACGCTCACCGGCGAGCCCTCGACCAAGGGCTTCGAGCCGACCAACACCGAGCAACCCCTCGGCATACGGCTGACGGGCAAGTTCAAGAGCGCGTTCCCGGACGGACGGCCGAAGGATCCGTACGCGGAGATGCAGAGGGAGAAGGATAAGGAGAAAGGCGTCGAGGCGAAGAAGCCCGAGCCGGTCGCGCCGCATGTGAAGGAAGCGCAGGAAGAAACGACCGTCGTTCTGGTCGCCGATGCCGACATGCTCACCGACAATGCCGCGGTCGACATCCAGGATGTGTTCGGCCAGCGCGTCATCGTCCCGCGCAACGGCAACCTGAACCTCGCGCAGAGCCTGGTCGAGCAGCTCGCTTCGGATCACAACCTGATCGGGCTGCGCAGCCGCGCCGCATTCACCCGGCCGCTGACGGTGGTGCGGGAGATGGAATCCAAGGCGCAGGAAGCGTACCTGGGCAAGATCAAGGCGCTGGAGGACGATCTGCAGCAGACCCAGAAGACGCTCGAAGACATTCAAAGGCGGCGCGGGGACGCGAAGGACAAGGGGTCGGTGGTGCTCACGCCCGAGCAGCAGGACGAGGTCGACGCATTCCGCAAGCGTGCGACCGAAACGCGCGAGGAGCTGAAAACGCTGCGCCGTGACTTGCGCCAGGACGTCGAATCGCTGCAGTTCTGGAGCAAGGTGATCAACATCGGCGCGATGCCCCTTCTCATCGTGCTCATCGGCGTGAGCATCGCGCTCGCACGCAGGAGGCAGGTACAGCCATGAGTCGCAAGCACGTTCTCGTTCTGCTGCTGCTGGTGCTGGTGATCGGCGGCATCGGCGTGGTCATGTTCAAGCGCGATATCGATGCCTGGAGCGGCCCCGACAAGCGCCTCGGCGAACCCGTGCTGCCGAAGCTCGACGTGAGCCAGATCGCGCAAATCCATATCAAGCACAAGAAGGACGAGCTCAATGTCGTATTCCAGGATGGCACATGGCAGGTGAAGGAGCGCGGCGGCTTCCCGGCCGACCCCGCTCTCGTCTCCGAGCTCACGTTCAAGGCGCGCGAATGGAAGGTCGTCCAGAGCGAGCCGATCACCGAGGCACAGCGTCCCCGCGTCGACGTGGCGCCACCCGAAGCTGAAAAGGGCGCGTCCACGCTGCTCGAGTTCCGCGCCAAGGAAGGCAAGGTTCTCGCCACGCTGTACCTGGGCAAGAAACATCTGGGCAAGCCGCCGCTGCAGGTCAAAGGCTTCGACAAGGGCCAGCCCGACGGCCGCTACCTGGTGACCGGCGCCGATTCCAAGACGTTGATGGTGGTGTCCGATCCGATGAACAACGTCGTGCCCGATGCGCAGAAGTGGATCTCGAAGGAATTCGCCAAGGTCGACCGGATCAAGCACCTGAAAGTCGACAGCGGCGATCCAGCCACGAGCTATGAGCTGTCACGCGAACAGGAATCCGGCGACTGGCTTCTGGCCGGTGTGCGCGCCGACCAGACCAATCCGTCGGCGGCGGTCAGCGCCACCAACGCGCTGTATACCCTCTCGTTCGTCGACGTCGCGCCCGATTTGAAACCGGCCCAGCTGGAAAAACCCGCTCGCATCACGGCGGAAACCTTCGACGGCTGGAGCTACACGATGCAGGCGGCGCCCAAGCCGGGCGACGATGCGCACATGTATTTCACGCTCGCCGTGACCGGGGAAATCAAGCGCAGCGAGCGCAAGCCGGTCAAGGACGAAAAGCCGGAAGAGAAGGAAAAACGCGACAAGGAGCACGAAGAGCGCTTCAAGCGCCTGGAAGATCAGCTTGCGCGCGAAAAGACCTTCGACCGGTGGGTGTTCGTGCTCGACCGCAAGACGCTCGCGCCGCTGCTGCGCGAACGCTCACGCTTCATCGAAGAGCCGGAGAAGCCGGCGCCGGCCAAGAAATAGCCGCCCTTTTCCCCGCCTCTCAGGCGGGTGGCGGGAAGCGCCGGGGTGGTGTGGTTTTCGCTCTCGAACCAACCCTTCTCGCATTTTGGTGGCGTGTCCGCTGCACAACTCAAACCGACGCGACGACATCTTCCCAGAGGGGACACTCGCGCTGCTCGATCGGCCGGTCCCATGGCGCGTAGTTGGCCGCGTCGACCACCTGTACAG
>JBOIEI010000337.1:0-6664 GCA_050741055.1 Burkholderiales bacterium
ACGACTGCAGCCACTGCGGCATGAGCAGCGCATGGTCCGCGGTAGTGCCGATGAGCGGCGTGCCCTCGCGCTCGAGCACGGCGGCAACGGCTGCGCTCGGGCTCTCCGCGGCCGGCACGGTGATGACCGGCTTCGGACACTGCGGCGCCCGCAATCCGGGAAGCGCCGACAACACCTCGGGTCTGTCGATCGCAATCAGGATGCGCGCCACCTCGGGCACGGCGGCGAGCGCAGCCACGACGCGTTCGATCATGGTGCGGCCGTCGATCTCGATCAGCGCCTTGTGGCTCACGCCCGCATGCCTTGCGAGGGCATCCCCGCCCGGTCGGCTGGCCGCGAGCACGAGCGCGTTCAGGCCATTCGTCGCCTTCAAGCGAGCGCCTTTTCGTACAGGCGGTAGGTCTTGTACGCAGTTGCGCCGAGCGATTCGATCACCCGCCGCATCGGCCAGTTGTCCTCGAGAATCCAGGAGAGCTCGACCTGTTTCACGCCGCGCGCCCGGGCGCCGTTGCGCAGCCGGTCGATGATGAGGAACGCGATCAGTCCGCCGAGCACGCCGCCTTGATATTCCGGTCGGATACCCATCAGCGGCACGCGCGCGGTGCGGGTCCCGCGCTTGAGGCGAAGAAGCAGGCGCAGCCAGTTGAACGGCAGTAGGCTGCCCTCGAAGCCGGCGATCGCCTCGTTCAGGTTGGGCAGCAGCACGCCGAACCCGACCGGCTTTCCATGCATCTGTGCGATCGCGACGCAGCTCGGCTCGATCAGGGGCTTGAGCTCCTTCGCCATGTGCCGGATTTCGGCCTCGGTGAACGGAATGAAGCCCCAGTTGGCGGACCAGGCCACGTTGAAGATGTCCGTGACGAGGTCGAATTCCTCCATGTAACGACCCATGTCGAGACCGCGCACCTCGAGCGTCGCGGGCATTCGCGTATCGATGAGCCGGCGCGCGGCCGGCGGCAGGTCGTGCTCGATGTCGTACAGATAGGCGATCGTGTCCTTGGCCTTGACGTAGCCGCAGGCCTCCAGGCGCTGCGCCGCGTATGGCGGATCGTGCGCCATCATCATCATCGGCGGCGTTCCGAAGCCGTCGACGAGCAGCCCGCTTTCCTCGTTGATGGACAGATTGAACGGGCCGAGCGCGCGCCGGCGCCCGCGCGCGCACAGCCACGCCTCCGCCGCCGCGAACAGCCCGCTGAATATCTCGGCGTCGTCCTCGGCCGCTACCAAACCGAAATGTCCCTCCGCGTCCGGCGCGAGCCGGTCGACCTGAGCGCTGATGCGCCCCACATCGCGGCCTGCGCGTTGCGCCAGGAAGAGCTGCGCCTCGGCGTGCTGGAAGTACGGATTCCTGTGCGGCGAGAGTGCCTGCTTGCGCTCGAGGTGCAGCGGCGCAACGAAGCAGCGATCGCCCGCGTAGAGACGTCGGGGAAGCCGGATGAAGCGATCGAGCTCCGCGCGCGTGCGTACGGGGACGACGGAGACTGCGCTCATCGCGGCTTGGGCCGCGCAGGACGAGGAGACAGGAATCCGAGCCAGACGGTGCGTACCGTGTGCCACGCGAACGTAAGCCCCTGCCAGGCAGTCACGAGGATCAATCCCGCGCTGCCCGCGCCGACGAGCAGCGCGATCGCCATGATGGTCATGGTGATGTTGCGCCGTGCAATCACCGAGCGGGCGAGCGTGTCGAGGCGTGTCGCGGCATGCAGCGCGAAACCTATCCTGCGCTTGGCCACGGCGAGCACCAGCCGGTCGGCGATGTAGAAAACGATGAGCCAAATCGCGGCCACGTACAGTGGATCGTTCGCAGTGTGCGCGCCCAGACCCCAGGCCCAGGCGAAATACCAGAAGGGCGGGTGCACTTGATCCAGCCCGTGATCGAGCACATTGCCTATCCTGGAATCGGTAAAGGTCAGGCGCGCCACCTTGCCGTCGACGCTGTCCAGGATGCTCATCGCGTAGGCGCAGGCGAACCCGGCGAGCCAATGCCCGCCTGCCCAAAGCGGAACGGCCGCGAACGCGAGCACCACCGACAGCGACGTCAGTACATTGGGATGAATCCTGAAGGCCGTGCAAAGCCGCACCAGCGGCCACACCAGCGGCGGATACACCCAGCGCGTCAGAAGATCGGTCGAGCCCTTGTAGTTGTCCCAGAAAAGGCGCTTTTCGAGTTGGCTGCGCGTGGCACGGTCTTCGACGACGTATTGCCACCAGGGGAGCGAGCGCCGCAGCTTGTCGATGTAAGCGGGAAACGCGCGCTCGTCCAGCGACGCAATGCGCCGCGACGCGAGCAGCGCGTCGGCCACCGCTTGCAGGCTGGTCGCGTCGGGCGGTATCGCATCGGCGTGCGAGCAATCCAGGTGCAGGGCGCTGGCGCGCTGTGCGCCTTCACCGCGCGAAGCGACGCAGGGGCTCGACGAGGCAAGGAAACGGATGAGGCGCGGGTCGGTGACGTGCGCTCCATCCAGCACGACGAGCGGGCCTGCCGCTTCGACGAGCGCGCGTCGCAGGCGTGTTCCCAACGGCGATGCGTCCGGATCGATGCGAGCGCCGGCCCACGAAGCATTCGCGGCCCTCGCTCCGGACAGCGTCACCGTGTCGCCGGGCGCCAAGCGGCCGACGCTGCGGCGCAGGCGCTCGAGCGGCGGCACGCGGAACAATGCTTCGGCGCGTGAGAGATTGCCGGTCTCGATCCAGAGATTCATCTTCCCTCGGAAAAATGTAGTTGCAGCAGGCCGATGGCCGAGAACAGCAACGGCGCGGCGAGCGCGGCGACGGCAGCGGGCACGCGCCCGCTCGTCCCGAGCGCCCCCATGAAGCCGTCACAGAGCAGGAAGGCGAGGCCGAGGCCAAGCACGAGCAGCAGAGCCCCACCGCCGTCGCTGCGTCGAGGCAGGCCGCGCGCTGCCGGTAGTGCGAGCAGCAGCATGATGAAGGGGGCGAGCGGCGCCACGAACGAGCGAAAGAGTGCGGTCTGGTAGTAGCTGAGCGGTTGGCTGGCGGCGCGGTCGCCGCCGATGAGGTCGATCAGCATGATACTGGAAAGTTTCGGCCGCGCGATGTCGGCGCGTCGCACATCGTCGGGGCGCAGGTTCGTGTGCCACGTCCGGGTGATTTCGTCGGCGTGGGGCGCTTGCTTGTCGGGAGTGCGCAACCGCTGGACGCCTTCGAGATGCCAGGCGCCTTGTTGCCATCGCGCCGTTTGCGCGGAAATTCGCTCGGAAAGCAGTTTGTCTTCGCCAAGCACGTAAATGCGCACATCGGTCAGGCGTTCGCCGTCGGGAGACGCGGCCAGATAGGAGACCGGTCCTGCGCTCGTGCGGATCCAGCTCGGCTGCGGCGAATCGTCGCGCGGCGCCGTGGCGACCGACCACGACTGAAGCGCGGCCTCCGCGTCCGGGACCACGCCCTGCGAGAGCACGACATATGCCATTGCCACGACGAGCGGCACCGGAAGCAGGTAAGTCACGATCTGCTTCAGGTTGACCCCCGCGGTACGGATCGCGACCATTTCGTGGTTTCGCGCGAGGTCGTGGAACGCCCACATCGCGCCGAGCAACGCTGCGAGCGGGAGTGCTACCACGATCTGGCTCGGTGCTCGCATCACGGCATAGTAGGCGAGGCCCTCGACACCCAGGCCGCGGTCCAGCACGTCGGTGGTCATGTCCATCAACTCGAGCACCTGCATGAGCGCGATGAAAAACCCGGTCAGCAGCAGCGTGTGAACGGCGACGCGCCGCCGCAGATAGCCCGCAAGCGTGCCTGTCATCGCTGCCTTCCGGGCGCGCGGCGGCGCAAGCGCTGCAACGTCTCCCCCACGCGGCTCTCCGCACGAGTGAGCGGATTATCCCCCGGCCAGGCGAGGCTACCCCGGAACAGCCACAGGCAAAGGGCCGCGAACACGATCAGCGGCGTCCAGACCGCCAGCGCCGCGTCGGCGCGGCCGCTTTCCGCCAGGCTTTCGCCGAACTGCAAACTGTGGTTCAGCACGAGCAGGGCGAGCGCAGTGAATACCGCGCCCAGCGCACGCCGGCCGCGCTTTGCCGCCATGCCGAGCGGGATGGCGAGAAGCGGCAGCAAGGGCAGTACGAACGATCGTGCCAGACGGCCGTGGAATTCTCCGGCGAGGCGCTGCGGCGACAAGTCAGTCGTCTCGCGGTCGTGCATACCTGCCCAGAGCTCGGCCAGCGTCAGCTCGCGCACGGAACCGCCACGCTCTCGAAACGCCGGCGGGGTGGAACTGAAGTCGGCGTTGATGACGGCATTCACGAACCGCCCGAACCAGGCTTTGCCCGGCTCGTACTCCCGCATCATCCGGCCGTCTTCGAGCTCGAGCAGCAGGCGCCCGTCGGCGGCTGCAACGAGCCGCCCGCGAGGCGCCGTCGTGACTTCCTCCCCGTCGCCGACGCGGCGGTGTACGAAGACCCCTTGCAGGCTCCGCTTGTCTGGGGCCACCGACTCGGCGTGGAACACGAAGCCGCGCCCGGCGTCGCCGAACCGATTCTCTTCCACACGGGCGTCCCAGCGGGCGTGCAGGGCCTCGTGCACGGAAGCGCGGTAGGCGTAGCGGCTGAGCGGCTGCAGATGACCAAAGAGGTAGAGACTGAATGCGGCGAGCGCGATCGAGAGCGCGAAGTAGGGCACCGCGACGCGCATCAGCGAGCGGCCCGAAGCGAGCACGATGTCGAGCTCGCTGTCGTCGCTCAGCCGGGCCAGCGCCAGGAACATGGCCACGGTGAACGCCGCCGGCAGCGCGACGCCGAGGTAGTGCGGCACGAGTTGGGCCGCCATCGTGAATACCGACGAGACCGGAGCCCCGGTAGCCGCGACCAGATCGAATAGCCGCAGCAGGCGCTCGAGCAGCTGAGCGATCAGGATGGCGCCGAGAACGAAGGCGAGCGGGGCCGCAAGCGCCCGCAGCATGTAGAAGTCCAGCCGGTACGCGACCCTGAGGCTCAACGAAGACCTCGACGCCTAAACGTCGGCTTGCTGCCAGGCCTGGCGCAATTCTCCGACCAGCGCGTCGCGAACCGCATCATCCAGGCCGATTGCGGGCTCGAGCACGGGCGGCCCCGGCCAGCCCGCATCCGGATATTCCACGCCCATGAAGCTTCTCTTGCCTGGATAGCGCGGGATGACGTGGAAGTGCACGTCGGGGTCCACCATCATCAGCATCAGATAGTTGATCCGTTCGTAGGCGACGTGGGCGCGCAGCATGCGCTCGGCGCCGCCCACGACAGCGCGCAGCTCGGCGAACGCTTCGGGGCTGAGATCGGAGAAGGCGAGCGCCAGCTCGCGGCAGACCAGCACGAGCGACCCGAGCGTCGGCTGCCTGGGCCGCAGCAGTACGCTCCAACGCTCGGTCTGTGCAATGCGGGTCGCCGGATCGCCGAACTTGGTCTCGGTCGCGTTCGCCATGGTCAGGCCGCCGTTTGTGCGAAATGCATGGAGCTTCGGTCGATGGACGCCGGGACGGAGATTGCCTCCGTCACGCGACGGGGAAGACAGATTTCGTAGCAGCCGGCATCGGTGAAGCGCGCCTCGGCTGCCGACCACTGGCGTATGGCGACTTCGACCCGGCCATAGGGTAAGAAACGCAAGCGGTGCCAGCGTGCAGCCTCGTCTGTCGTGTTGGGGAGAGCAGAAGAAGACGGCACGCACAGGCACGGGATCATGCCGCGCGTTCCTTCCGGACCCTGCAGCGCATCGAGTCGGGCATGGTGCGCGTGACCATGCAGCACGAGCTCGGTGCCCGCGCGCTGCAGCACAGCCCGCAACTCGGCGCGGTCGCTGAGCGCACGGCGCCAGCTCACCGCGCCGTCGGCTACAGGATGATGCATGAGCACTACGCGCACACGGCCGGCGCGACCTTCTTCGTTCAGCACGGCTTCCAGACGGGCGAGTTGTCGTGCGCCGATACGCCCGCGGGCGAGCAGCGGCGCGGTCGGCAGCGCCGAATTGAGGCCGATCAGCGCCAATCCTTGCCGGCGATGAACGAAGGGCCAGCAATCGTCCGCGCTCGTCCATGCCGACCACCGGCCCAGCCCTTCGGACTCGACGACCGGGACCAGCGCGTCGTGATTACCGGGCACCACGCTGATGCGATCGGCGGGGGCGAGCGCCTGCAGCCACGAAGCCGCGCGCGCGAACTCTTCGGGCAGGGCGAAATTGACGACATCGCCCGTGATCACGATATGGTCGAGATCGGCCGCGCGAAGCTCCGCGGCAAGCGCTCCAAGGACCTCTGCGCTTTGGATACTGCGCCGGCGCCGCCAGGCCCATGCGCTCAACTGGCGCTTCGACAGCCGCTGCCCAGGCCCGAGCTTCGGCTCGAACGGCAGGTGCAGGTCGGAGACGTGCGCAACGGTGATCGTTTTCATCGATAATGCGGGCCTTTGCGAAGCGGGATGATTGTGCCATACATTGCGCGCGAAGCGCGCCGCCGCCAGCCATGAGCGAGGTGTCCGGACACGTCGTCGGCGAATCGCCGCTGCGCATCTGGGGTTTGCCTTCGGCGTTGCGGCTGCGCCGTCAGCTCGAGCGAGCCGGCGCCGGTGAGGCCCCCGCGGGCAGGGCCGTGCTGCTTCGTGCCGACTGGGTCTACGACCAACCGATCGTGCGCGCTCTGGCCGCGGCAGGCGAGGACTGCGCCCTCGTTGTGGACGAC
>JBOIEI010000338.1:0-11167 GCA_050741055.1 Burkholderiales bacterium
CTAATGTTCGAAACTGTTAAGTTTTTCCGAGGCATCGGGTAAAATCCTTTGCTTTTGGGTTGTGGCCGGGGAACGCGAGTAAAGCATGAGCGAGAAAGAGCTGGATAAAAGCAAGCGCGGTTTCTTGGTGGCGACCTCGGTGGTGGGCGGCGTGACGGCGGTGGGTGCGGCGGTGCCGTTTGCCGCCAGCATGATGCCCTCCGAGCGCGCCAAAGCGCTGGGCGCGCCGGTCGAGGTCGACATCAGCCATCTCGGACCGGGCGAGATGATGCGGGTGGAGTGGCGCGGCAAGCCGGTCTGGGTTCTGCGTCGCACCCCGGAGATGCTCACCTCGATCGAAAAGTCGGACGATCGGGTGACCGACCCGAAGCTTGAAGTCGATCAGCAGCCCGACTACGCCAAGAACGAAACCCGTTCCATCAAACCCGAGGTGCTGGTGCTCGTGGGCGTGTGCACGCATCTCGGCTGCTCGCCGCAGTTCAAGCCCAAGGAAATGTCCCCGGACATGGGCGCGGACTGGGTGGGCGGTTTCTACTGCCCGTGCCACGGTTCGAAGTTCGACTTCGCCGGCCGCGTCTACAAGGGCGCTCCCGCGCCGATCAACCTGGAGGTGCCACGCTACACGTATCTCGCCGACACGAAGATCCTCATCGGCGACGACAAGAAGGGGGCGTAGGCGATGGCTGCCGTCAAGCAACCGGTCACCGGCGCAGGCCCCTTCAACGGCCTGCTCACCTGGGTCGATGCGCGCTTTCCATTGATCTCGTTGTGGAAGGAGCACGTCTCCGAATACTACGCGCCGAAGAACTTCAACTTCTGGTACTACTTCGGCTCGCTCGCGCTGCTGGTGCTGGTGATCCAGATCGTCACCGGCATCTTCCTCACCATGAGCTACAAGCCCGACGCGACGCAGGCATTCGCCTCGGTCGAGTACATCATGCGCGACGTGCCGGGCGGCTGGTTCATCCGCTACATGCACTCCACGGGCGCGTCGATGTTCTTCATCGTCGTATACCTGCACATGTTCCGCGGCCTCATGTACGGCTCGTATCGCAAGCCGCGCGAGCTGTTGTGGATTTTCGGGGTGCTCATCTACCTTGCGCTCATGGGAGAGGCGTTCTTCGGCTACCTGCTGCCCTGGGGGCAGATGTCCTATTGGGGCGCGCAGGTGATCGTGAACCTGTTCGGCGCCGTGCCGTTTTTCGGCGAGGACCTGGCGCTGTGGATCCGCGGCGATTACGTGATCTCGGACGTAACGCTCAACCGCTTCTTCGCGCTGCACGTGATCGCGGTGCCGCTCGCGCTGGTCCTGCTGGTAGTGATGCACATTCTCGCCCTGCACGAGGTCGGCTCGAGCAATCCGGACGGGATCGAGATCAAGAAGAACATCGACCCGGCCAGCGGCCACCCGGTCGACGGCATCCCGTTCCATCCTTACTATTCGGTGAAGGATACGTTCGGGACGGCGGTGTTCCTGGCAGTGTTCGCCGCCATCATGTTCTTCGCCCCGGCGATGGGCGGCTACTTCCTCGAATACAACAACTTCATCCCGGCCAATCCGCTGCAGACGCCCGAGCACATCGCGCCCGTCTGGTACTTCACGCCGTATTACTCGATCCTGCGCGCGGTGCCGCCATTGTTCAATTCGCAGTTCCCCGGCGTGGCGGCGATGGGCGCCGCGGTGCTGCTGCTGTTCTTCCTGCCCTGGCTCGACCGCAGTCCGGTGAAATCGATCCGCTACAAGGGCGGGCTGTTCAAGGGCTGGCTCGCGGCTTTCGTGATCACCTTCTTCATCCTCGGCTATCTCGGCACCGCGCCGACCACGGTATGGGGCCAGTTCCCGTTCGATGCCTTCTTCCTCGACACCAAGGACGTGGCCACCTGGGTCGCCCGTATCGGCACCGTCGTCTACTTCCTGTTCTTCCTGCTGATGCCCTGGTATTCGCGCCGGGACAAGTGTCAACCCGAGCCGGAAAGGGTCACCGCCTGAGATGAAGAAGCTCGTTGCCTTGTTGCTGCTTGCGCCGGCGCTGGCGCTGGCGAGTTCCGCGGGCCTGAAGCTGGACCGGGCGCCGGTCGACCTGCACAACCTGCCGTCGCTGCAGCGCGGTGCGCAGGTGTTCGTCAACTACTGCCTGAACTGCCATAGTGCCAACTACATGCGCTACAACCGGCTGAGCGACCTGGGGCTGTCCGAACCGCAGATTCGCGACAACCTGATGTTCGCCGCCGACAAGGTCGGCGCAACGATGACGGTGGCGATGCGCAGCAAGGATGCCGCGCAGTGGTTCGGCGTGGCGCCGCCGGATCTCACGGTGGTCGGCCGCTCGCGCGGGGCCGACTGGCTGTACACGTACCTGCGCGACTTCTACCGCGATCCCGAACGCCCGACCGGCTGGAACAATCTCACCTTCCCGAGCGTGGCCATGCCGCACGTTCTGATGCATCTTCAGGGCGTGCAGGTCCTGAAGATGGAGGAAGGCAAGGATGCGCACGGCCACGCAACGCACACGCCTCGGCTGGTTCTGCAAACCCCGGGCAGCATGACGCCGGTGCAGTACGACCAGCTGGTCGGCGACCTGGTGAACTATCTCGTGTACATGGGCGAGCCTGCGGGTATGTCGCGTGTGCAGATCGGGATCGCCGTGCTGCTGGTCCTGTCGGTATTCATCGCCGTGAGCTGGTTGCTCAAGCAGGCCTACTGGAAGGACGTGCACTGAAGGGCTTGGGAATCGATAATCATGATGACCCTTTACTCCGGAACGACCGATCCCTTTTCGCAGCGCTGCCGCAACGTGCTGTACGAGAAGGGTATGGATTTCCAGATCATCGACGTCGACATGTACAACAAGCCGGAGGATCTGGCGGTGATGAACCCGTACAACCAGGTCCCGGTGCTGGTGGAACGGGATCTCATCCTGTACGAGTCGAACATCATCAACGAGTACATCGACGATCGCTTTCCGCATCCGCAGCTGATGCCGGCCGATCCGGTGATGCGCGCGCGTGCGCGCCTGTTCCTGTTCCGCTTCGAGAAGGAATTGTTCGCGCATCTGGACGCGATCGAGAAAGGCAGCCAGAAGGCAGCCGAGAAGGCGCGTTCGATCATCCGCGACAATCTGTCGCAGATCGCGCCGGTGTTCACCAAGCAGAAGCACATGCTGGGCGACGAGTTCTCCATGCTGGACGTGGCGATCGCGCCGCTGTTGTGGCGGCTCGACTACTACGACATCCAGATGCCGAAGCAGGCCGCGCCCTTGATGAAGTTTGCCGAGCGCCTGTTCAGCCGGCCGGCGTTCATCGAGTCGTTGACGCCGTCGGAAAAGGTGATGCGAAAGTGATCAGCAAAGCGACCAAACCCTACCTGGTGCGTGCCATCTGGGAGTGGTGCGCCGACAACGGGTATACGGCCTACCTCGCGGTGCAGGTGGACGAGAACACCCGGGTCCCCTTCGAATTCGTCAAGAATGGCGAGATCATTCTCAACATCAGCGGCGACGCCACCCACAAGCTCACGCTCGGCAACGATCTCGTCCAGTTCGCCGCCCGCTTCGGCGGCGTGTCGCGCGAGTGCTCGGTGCCGATGTCGGCCGTGCGCGGCATCTTCGCTCGCGAGAACGGTGAAGGCATGTTCTTCCAGGCGCAGCCGCCCGAACCGGCTGCCGCCGAGCCGGCGCGCGAGCCCACCGCCGTCACCACATCCAGCCCCACGCCACCCACGCCACCCACCACCGCACCCGCCCCGGCCGGCTCGAACGGGCGCAAATCGCACCTGCAGGTCGTGAAATAGCCGCTCTCGTGCGCCGGATTAGCTCAGTGGTAGAGCAACCGCCTTGTAAGCGGTAGGTCGTCTGTTCGATCCAGACATCCGGCACCAGCGCCGCTTCGAGCGTGCCAGCGCAGCGGCGCCTCGGCTCGCCTGCTGGGGACTTTATCGGTCTGGTAAACTCCAAGCAGGTAAGCAGCCTGCCCGAGTTGGCTGGCAGCTGCCGGCGACACATCACCGTTGCAGGATTCGAGTCGGGGCGTAGCGCAGCCTGGTAGCGCGCGTGCCTTGGGCGCACGAGGTCGCGAGTTCGAATCTCGCCGTCCCGACCATCGCGGTTTCGGATCCAGCCTGGCGCGTGGCGTGCTTGCACAGAAGCGGTGCGCCGCTACCTGGTTGGATTCGCGGAGACTCTGGTACCCATCATGGAAAACCTCCTGGCGTCGATCAAGCACCGCAACGTGGTCCTGTTCGTCGGCGCCGGCGTGTCGATGAACCTGGGGCTGCTGTCGTGGAAGGGCTTGATCGGCAAGATGGCCGAGGATCTCGGCTTCGAACCGGAGCACTACAACACGCTCGGCGACTACCTGGCGCTCGCCGAGTACTACAAGATCAAGACCGGGAGCCTCGGCGGGTTGCGCAGCTGGATGGACCGGACCTGGCACTCCGATACCGTCGACATCAGCGCCTCCGAAGTGCACCGGCTGATCGTCGAAACCGATTTCCCGATCATCTACACCACCAACTACGACCGCTGGCTCGAAATCGCCTTCGATCACTACAAGCGGCCGTACACCAAGATCACCAACGTCACCGACCTCGTGCGCATCCGCGAAGGCGTGACCCAGATCGTAAAGTTCCACGGCGATTTCGACGACGACCGTTCGCTGGTGCTGGATGAGTCGAGCTACTTCGAGCGGCTGGAGTTCGAGTCGCCGCTCGACATCAAGCTGCGCTCCGATGTGCTGGCGCGCTCGGTGCTCTTCATCGGCTATTCGCTCTCGGACGTGAGCCTGCGTTATCTCTTCTACAAGCTCGACAAGCTGTGGAAGACGCACGGCAAGTACTCGGTGCGGCCGCGCTCGTACATCTTCGTGCCCAAGCCCAACCCGGTGCAGGAGGCGGTGCTCGACCAGTGGGGCATCAGCATGATCAGCTCCGATCGGGCGGACCCGAAGAGCGCCCTGGTGGAATTCCTGCAGAGCCTGAGCACGCGCAGCAACGAACCGCCGCGTTCGGATACGCCCAGCCTGCGCGCCGTCTGAACACTTCGTGTCATGGGCGGGCCACGCGCGCAAGCCGCGGCAGGCTCCGGGTTTGCGTTGCAAAGACGATCAAGGAGTGAACGATGAAAATTTTCGGTTCGCCGGGTAGCCCGTTCGTGCGCAAGGTGCGGGTGATCGCCGCGGAGAAGGGCATCGAGGTCGAATACGTGGTCGACCGGCCGAGCGCGCCGGGCTCGCGCATTCCGCAATTGAATCCCCTGGGCAAGATCCCGGTACTGCTGCTCGACGACGCCGACACGATCTACGATTCCGTCGTCATCGGCGAATACTTGGAGGGCCTGAAGCCCGAGCCGCGGCTGGTGCCGCAAGACTTCGCGGGCCGGATCGCGGTCAAGCGCTTCGAGGCCCTGGGTGACGGGTTGGCGGAGGTGGCCGTGACCGTGTCACACGACCTCGGCCCCATGACCGACCCGGAAAGGCGTGCGGCCTGGATGCCCCGCCAGCACGACAAGCTGCAGCGTACACTGGACGCGTATGCCGGCTGCATCTCGGGCCGACACTGGCTTCATGGCGAGGACTTCGGGCTCGCCGATATCTGCGCCGGCTATGCGCTCTGCTACCTCGACCAGGTGCTGCCCTCGGTCGATTGGCGTAGCCCCCGTCCACAGCTCTGCGCCTACGCAGAACGTCTGATGGCGCGGCCTTCGTTCCGCAGCACGGTGCCCCAATCCGCTTGAAAGCCCGCCCGCCGCTCGACCCGATCTACCTGCTCACGGCGATCGTCGTACTGGTCCACGTGAGCTTCGGCGGCAGCCGGATCCTGCTTTCGCTCTATGCGCTCACGCTCGGCGGCACGCCGCTGGTGATCGGTCTGCTGATCTCGGTGTACGCGCTCGCGCCGATGTTCGTCTCGGTGAAGGCCGGGCGCATGGCCGATCGGATCGGTCATCGCGTGCCGATGTTCTACGGGGCGCTGGGATTGATGGTGGGGCTCATGATCCCGGCGCTGTGGCGCGGGTTGCCGGCGCTGTTTCTTTCGGCCGCGATCGTGGGCGGGAGCTTTGCCTTCTTCAACGTGGCGGCGCAGGCGCTCGCCGGCGCAATGAGCCCGCCCGAGCGGCGCTCGTTCAATTTCAGCACGCTCTCGATGGGCTATTCGATCGCGAGCCTCACCGGTCCACTGGTGGTGGGCTTCTCGGTCGATCACGCGGGCCCGGTCTGGGCCTATGCCATCCTGAGCGCCATCCTGCTGCTGCCCGCCGCCATTCTGGCCTCGAAGCGGCGCATTCCGAAGGCGCGCTCCGGGGGCGAGGCGGGCGGCAAGCGCAGCGTGCTCGACCTGCTGCGCAACCGGGGGTTGCTCGCGATCTTCGTTGCCAGCGGCGCCTGTGTGACGGGCTGGGATTTGTTCACGTTCTTCATGCCCATCTACGGCACCCGCATCGGCTTGTCGGCGACGATGATCGGCGTGGTCATCAGCACCTTCGGGGTCGCGACCCTGGCCGTGCGGATCTTCATTCCGAAGCTCACCCGGCGCTTCGGCGAGCCGCGCACGCTGGGCTGGGCGATGGCGCTCGGCGCCGGTGCGTTCGCATCGGTCCCGTTGTTCGAGAACGTAGCGTTTCTCATGCTCGCCGCCTTCGTGATGGGACTGGGGCTGGGCTGCGGCCAGCCGCTCACCATGATGATCACCTACAACCGCTCGCCGGCCGGTCGCGCGGGCGAAGCGAACGGCATCCGGCAGATGGCGAACAACCTGACCCACATGTTCGTGCCGCTGCTGTTCGGCGCGGCCGGGTCGGTGTTCGGCATGGGCCCGGTGTTCTGGGCCAATAGTTTCATTCTCCTCGGCGGTGCATTCGTGGGCTCGAAGCGTTTCTGATCCGGCGATGCCTCGTCCGCCCGCGCCCGCCGGCGGGGGGAACGGGCGCTATAATCGACTACCCTCATGCCCGTGCAGGCGTGCCCACGCGCTCGCCAACCCTGGAACTTTCATGAACGAAAAGCATGCCAGGAAGTCCCCCGTCTTTGCGGCCGAAAAGCGCTGGGAAGCCAAGCCGGATTCCAAGCTCTACGAGTCCGAAGTGACCGCATTGGTGCGCAAGATGCTGGAAGACCCGCAAATACTGGAAGACCAGCAATGGGCGTGGCGGCGCTGGCGCTCCGGCGACAACGCGATCAAGCAGGACTGAACCTCTCCTCGGGGAGAAATCCCATGCCGCGACTGCAACCCGTCGAAACGTCGAAGCTCACTGCCGAGCAACGCCAAGTTTATGATGTCATTGCGGCCGGGCCGCGCGGGGCCGTCCGTGGTCCCTTTCTCGCACTGCTGCTCGTGCCGGAGCTGGCCAATCGGATCCAGCACCTGGGCGAGCTGATCCGCTACGACACCACGCTGGGGCGCAAGCTTTCCGAGCTGGCGATCATCGTCACCGCGCGCGGGCTTCGCTGCCATTACGAGTGGTACGCGCACGCTAAAATCGCCGCCGAGGCCGGGCTGCCTGCCGCTGCCATCGAGGCGATCCGCACCGACCAGGACCCGGGTTTCACCGATCCGAAGGAGCGCCTGGTCTACCAGTTCGCACGCGAGCTCGTGACCGACCGGCGCGTGTCGGACGCGACTTACGACGCCGTTACCCACACCTTCAGCACCGTCGGTGCGGTCGAGCTGGCCGGCATGGTCGGCTACTACTCGATGATCGCGATGACGCTCAACGCGCACGCGATCATGCCGCCCGGCAATCCACCGTTCGAAGACTGAGCGTTCGGCTGGCAGAGGCCATGCGCCGCGGATTGCCGATCGTCGCCTTGCTGGTGAGCAGCGTCTTCGCTCTGTCGGGATGCGGGGGCGGATCGGTCGCGATTCGCAGCGGCTTTCCCGCCCACGGCGCTCCGCCACCACCGCCAGCGGGGGGCGCTCACGCCGGCCTGAGCGTCAGCGGCGGCAACGGGCTTGCACTTGCGCTCGTGCTCGGGCTCATCATCGCCGACGGGGTCTATTGGGCAACCCACCGGGCAACCAACCGCCTGCAACAGGGCTCGGGCGATCCGGCGCCGACCGAGGCGCCGCGTCCGCTGCTGCAGCGGATCGATCGCGGCTGGGTGGATCGAGGCCCTTGAGGATCTCGGCCCGGTAGTCGTCGCTCCCGAGAAATCGGCAGCCCAGGGGAAATACAACCTGGATTGCGCTGGCGCGTCGCCTGCGCCGCGATGACGGGCTGTCTGACCTGATCAACTTCCGATCGGCAGATCGACCCCGATGTTTTGGGCGCGCGCCACCTCCAGGACGTGGCGTCCAGTATAGATGTCCTGCAGCGCCATGCCGTGCGATTCGAACAGCGTGATGTCGGCATCCGACGTGCGCCCGGGGCGCTGGCCGATCAGCACCTCGCCGAGGTCCGGAACCTGTTCCCAGTAGAGCAGCCCCTGCTCGATCGCGGGCAGCAGATCGCCGCATTCGCCACGGGCGACTTCGCGCGAATCGACCACCACGCGTGCACGCCTGACCGTCTCGAGATCGACTTCCCGCCGATCGAGCGCGTTGCCGCCGGCGGCGTTGATGTGTTGTCCGGGCTCGAGCAGGCGGCCGTCGAATACCGGTGTATCCGAGCGCGTCATGACGTTGACGATGTCCGCGCCGGCGAGCGCTTCGGCTTCCGAATGAACGGGCCGCACCGTGACGCCGAGCTTGCTGCTCATGGTTGCGCAAAAGCCCGCTTGCCGCTCCCGGTTGCGTCCGAACGCGTGCACCTCGGTCAGGCGGCGAACGCAGGCAACGCCTTCGAGCTGCGTTTGCGCATGGCGTCCGGTGCCGAAGCACGCGACCACCGAGGCGGATTTGCGCGCCAGGACATCGGTGGCAACCGCCGTGGCGGCGCCGGTACGCATGCGTCCAAGCCAGTCGGCCTCGATCAGCGCCTCCTGGTTGCCGTGCTGATGGTTGATCAGGTGCAGATAGAAGGTGCGTGCCTCGGGCTTGAGGTAGTACGCCTTGAAGCCGATGAGATTCAGCTCCGGCGCCGCAGCCTGCAGCACGTGCAGATGGCCGCCGGGCTGCAGCGTGCGCCGCCGAGGGATGTCGAACGCCTTGCCCTGCGCGCGGTCGCGAAAGGCGCGTTCGACGCACCCGACGACGTCCGCCATGCGCAGGAGCCGCTTGACCTCGTCTTCCTTGATGTAGCGAACCATGGCGTCGGCCCGGGAGATCGAAAGAGCCGGCACTGTAGCTTCGGTCCGAGCCGGAGCGCAAGGCGGCCCGGCAAAAAAAACGCAACCCGAAGGTTGCGTTGGAGGTCCACTTGCGTGGAGGAGGATAGGAGGTTGCATACAACGTGGATAGAAGCTTAACGCCCTGGCTTTGTGCGCGAGGCGCGGAATAAAGGCAGCGTCTGCGCGTTATTCGTTGGCCGAACGCGGCTCGGCGGCAGGCTCCGCGGCCTCGGCTACGAGCCGCACGCGGGCGCGTGCAAGCGCCAGCCCGGCAAGCGCACAGCAGGCTCCACCGAGCGAGAGCGTGTGCGCCGCGCCGATGCGGTCCGCAACCGCCCCGGCAACCAGGCCGCCCAGGGGGGCGACCCCGAGAAAGGCCGCGGTGTAGAGGCTCATGATACGTCCACGCATCCGATCCTCGACACTCGCTTGCAGAATCATGTTGACCGACACGGTGACCGCGAGGATGCCGAAGCCGGTGACCGCCATCAGGGCGAGCGACAGCGGATACCAGCGCGTGACGGCAAACGCGACCAGGGCGCAGCCGGCACAGAGCGCGGCGCCGGCGATCAACCGCGAAAGCCCCTCGACGCCGCCGCGGGTGGACAGATAAAGCGTGCCCACGAGGGCGCCGAAACCTGCGGCGGCAAGCAGGAAGCCGAGCGTTTCCGGCCCGCCCTGGAAGGCCTGGGCGACGAAGGCCGGCATCAGCGGCTGATACGGTGTCGCCATGAAGGCCACCGTGGCAAGCACGATCAGCAGCGCGCGGATCGGTCGCGAGCGCCAGGCGTAGAGTGCGCCTGCACGCAACTCGGCCCACATCGGATGCGGCTGCGCAACCGGCCGGTGCGGTTTGCGCCGGATGGCGGCGAGCGTGGCGAGCACGATCAGGAACGAAGCCGCATTCAGCAGAAAGCAGCTCGCCTCGCTGAAGACCGCGATCATGACGCCGGCGACCGAGGGTCCCACCAGGCGGCCCGCGGCTCCGATCAACGAAGTGACCGCGACCGCGTTGGGAAGATCCGCGCGAACTTCGAGCAGGTCCGGCAGATAGGCGTGGCGCACCGGCAGCTCGACCGCGATCATCATGCCGAGGAAGGCCGTGAGCGCGATCATGTGCCACGGTTCGATCACGCCGAGGTAGGCGAGTGTTGCCATCGCGACGGCCTGGAGCAACTCCAGGCTCTGGACCCATACGAACGCCCGGTGCCGGTCGACCCGGTCGGCGAGCGCGCCTGCGATCGGTCCCAGCAGCAGCACCGGGATCTGCGCGGCGAACACGGTGACGCCGAGCAGCAAGGCCGATCCGGTCATGCGGTAGATGAGCCAGTGCACCGCGATGAGCTGGATCCAGTAGCCCAGGATGCCGGCGCCCTGGCCGAGCACGAACAGCCGGAAATCGCGGTGGCGCAGCGCGCGGAACGGGTGATTCATGCGCGCTCCAAGTGGTTTGCCTCGGCCGGAGGGCTGGCCTCGGCGGAAGGGTTTTCCTCGGCGGCAAAAGGCGCGATTGTATGTCGGGCCGTACGTAGGTTAGCGGTACAATGCCCGCCGCTTTGCTCTGCGCGAATCTTCGGCAGCGAAAGAGGACCCAAATGACCCAAGCATTGTATCGACTCGGCGGCAGCATGCTTGTGCTGAGCCTGATCGCCGGCTGCGCCGGTGAGCCGCCGCGCCTGAGCGCAGGCGAGCAGCAGGCGATTCTCGATGCGCCCGATCGCACCGAAGCCGACCGCGCCAACGATGGCCGGCGCAAGGCGCCGCAACTGCTCGCGTTCATCGATGCGCGCCCCGGCATGCGCGTGCTCGATCTGGGCGCCGGCGGGGGCTACACCACCGAGCTGCTCGCGCGCAGCGTCGGCCCGAATGGCCATGTTTACGCGCAGAACACCGAATACTTCGTCAAGAACCTCCTCAAGGGCCGGTTCGATGCGCGCCTGAAGAGCCCCGCGATGCGCAACGTGAC
>JBOIEI010000339.1:0-2670 GCA_050741055.1 Burkholderiales bacterium
GGATGGGTACAGGGTGGGATTCGGGTTCGACCAGCAGATCGGGACGAACATAACGAGTGCGACGTTCAACGGGTCCGGGCAATTGACGGTCTTCAATGCATCCCAAGGCGCATTTGACCTGGGTACCGGAACCCATGCGGACTTTGGTACCGATGGCATCCTGGCTTGGGGCCGCTGGGTAGGCACGGTGACGGCCAATAGCTCCCCGCAGACATACAGTGGTAACCAGGGCGTGCACTATGTCATCGGCCTGCCGACGGCTGTGA
This sequence comes from Burkholderiales bacterium, assembly GCA_050741055.1. Taxonomy (GTDB): domain Bacteria; phylum Pseudomonadota; class Gammaproteobacteria; order Burkholderiales; family WYBJ01; genus WYBJ01. Next base: position 267 of record JBOIEI010000339.1, read on the forward strand.
TGCCCACGTCCGGGACTGCCACTTACACGCTGCTTGGAGCAACGAGTCCTACCTACGTCGACGGTGCCGTGTCCCCAGGTACTTTCAGCGGAGTCCTAGCTGTGGATTTCGGCGGAGCCTTGCGTACCCCAGCCGTTGATATGACGCTCGGCGTTGGCATTGGTGGGAGGACCTATGCGGTAGTCGGAACTGCCTTCATATCCAGCGGCGTATTTTCAGGAAACCCGACTGTCACGGACGTTAGTGGGGCGTGCGGCTCAGGGTGTACCGCTTCTGTTCAAGGCTTCTTTGCCGGGCCCAGTGCCGAGCGTGCCGGGCTCGGCTATCACATTAACGATTCCATCATCAAGAAGGACATCGTCGGCGCTGCCGCCTTCGCGAAACAGTAGGGTTTGTCACTCCCAGAAGCACTCGAGCACCTGCGAGCCGGCCGCCCGCAGGCCGCCGTCGCGCTTCTCACCCCGCTGGTCGGCAACCAGCCAACGGACGCCGACGCCTGGTTCCTACTCGGCGCGGCGCGCCACGCGCTGAACGAGCTCCCTGCGGCAGCTGACGCGTTCTCGCGCAGCCTCCAGCTGAATCCCGGTAACGCCGAGGCTCACTTCGCTCACGTTTCAGTGCTGCGCTCAATGGGCCGAAAGCATGAGGACGAGGGCGCGCTCGCACACTACGATACTGCGCTCGCGATTTCGCCCGCGTTCGCCGATGCCCTGCACAATCGCACGCTGTTGCTCGTGCGTCTCGGGCGCCTCGAGGACGCTGGAACCAATCAACTCCGCTATGCCGCCGCTCACCCCGATGACGTACGCGCGCAACTGGGGCTTGCCGATGTTTGCCTTGCGCTCGGGAGGTTCGACGATGCGCTAAGTGCCATCACCGCTGCGGAGCGGCTATCCCCCGGGGACGTTGGCAGTCTTCTGCGACGCGGCGCAGCCCTGGCTTCCCTACGCCGCTTCCCCGTGGCGCGAGCGTGCTTCGTCGAGGCACTAGAGATCAATGAGAGCGCAGTTACTGCTTATGTGCAGCGCATCGCGCCGGGCTCGCGGCTGGACTTCATGCTTTCGCCGCAGAACCTGTTCTTCTGGCAATGCCACCTCGCTTTCCAGCGATGCGACTGGAGCTCCTGGCAGGCTTGCGCCGAGGAGTTGAGGCGTTTGCCGTCGACGCCCGACGTTACCGTGGAGCCCGCGATCGCGTTCATCGCCTTCCACCTGCCGCTGAACGGACGCGAACGGCTCGCAGTGGCTCGGCACGTCGCCAAAGGAATCGAAGCGAAGGCTCCCGTCCTTGCTCCGGCTGCCGCGCAGAGCGAGGGTCGGATCCGCTTGGGTATCCTGTCGCCCGATTTGCGCGAGCACCTGAACGCATACCTCCTGCTGCCTCTCTTCGAACTCCTCGACCGCGAGCGCTTCGAGCTCTACGCCTACTCGCTCGCGCCCGACGACGGCAGCCCGGTCCGGGCGGCGTTGCTCGGCGCCGCCGATGTGTTCCAGGAGATAAACGAGTTCTCGGACGATGGCGCCGCGGCAGCCATCCGCGCGAACAAGATCGATCTCCTGGTCGACGCCGGCGGCCATACGACGGGCGGACGCTTCGGCATTACGGCTCGGCGCCCTGCTCATGTCCAAGCGCTCTATCTCGGGTTCGCGGGCTCGCTCGGCTCCGCGCGCGTGGACCACGCGATCGGCGATCGCGTCGTCTGGGGAAGCCAGGACGAATGGGCGGAGTCACCCGCGTTCCTCCCGCACACTTATTATCTCTACGACTTCCGCGAGCCGGTGCCGGACGTTCCCGTGTCGAGGCGGGACTATGGCCTGCCTGAGGACACCATCGTCTTTTGCGCCTTCCACAAGGCGGAGAAGATATCGCCTGACGCGTTTGCGCTATGGATGCGGATTCTCGCCGCGGTACCCGGATCGGTGCTATGGCATCTCGCGTTGCCGGCGGCCGCGCAGCGCAATCTCGCGCACGAGGCTGGCCGGCTCGGCGTGGATCCCGCGCGGCTGATCTTCGCGCCTTTTGACCCCCGGGATCGTTACCTCGCCCGCCAGCGACTGGGGCACTTGATGCTGGACGCTATTCATCACAGCGCGATGACCACGGCATGCGATGCGATGGCCGCCGGGCTTCCCGTGCTTACGCTGCGCGGAGCCGCCATGGCGTCGCGTGCGGGAGAAAGCCTCGCGTGCGCAGCGGGCGTGCCCGAGCTTGTCGCGTCAGATCGGGCGAAGTTTGTCGAGAAAGCGGTGTCGCTCGCGTCGAAGCCTGCCGAACTGGCGCGTCTGCGAGACGTACTGCTTGCTCGTACGGGCCCCCTATTCGATACCGCGGGCCAGGTGCGAGAGCTGGAAACCGTCTTCTTGGGAATGCTGCAGAAAACCGAAAAACACCGCTAGAGCGCTCA
>JBOIEI010000340.1:0-11040 GCA_050741055.1 Burkholderiales bacterium
GAGCGCGGCGCCGACGGCGCCATGACGGGCTACGCGTTTCCGGACATGCTGACCGAACTGGTTGCGCTGTCGGCCGCGGGTGAGCGCGACCGGGCGCAGCGTCGTCATGACGCCCCGCTTGTGCAAAAGGTATTTGCGCACGGCCAGGCCGACGCCTGGTTGCTGTTCGTAGCGCATCAGTGGAAGGTGCGCGTCGAATAGATCGTGTGCCCGGTCGCGTTCGCCCGCGGCCGACAGTGTCACCAACTGCGTCAGCATATCCGGAAACGCGTAGCCCGTCATGGCACCGTCCGAACCGCGCTCCAGCTCGAAGTCGACGAAGATGCCGCCGTTTCCGGTGAGCATGGAGATTCGGCGCATGCTTCCTTCGCGTTGCAGCGCACGTAACGCCGAGATCTTCTCCAGGCTGGGCCAATCCTCGATCTTCAGCATCACGCACGACGCATTGTCGGCGACGATGCGGCCGAGCACCTGCGGCGTCATGACGACGCTGAAGGCAAGCGGATAGTCCTGCACCGCGAAGGGCACGTCCTCACCGATCGCTTCGCGCGCCTGTGCGAAATAGGAAACCACCTGATCGTCGCTGCGCAATGTGGCGGGAGGGGCGATCATGACCCCAGCGGCGCCCGCCTCCATAGCGTTGCGCGCCAGTGCGCGCATCGGAGCAAAGCCAGGTGAGGTGACTCCGACCACGACGGGCGTTTTCCCCGCCCGCCGAACGACTCTGCGCACCAGCGCGACCGATTCGTCGGCGTCGAGCTTGGGTGCTTCGCCCATGACGCCCAGCACGGTCAAGCCGCTGGCGCCCGATTCGAGATAGAAATCCGTCAGCCGATCCGCCGAGTCATGATCGATGCGTCCGTCGGAATGAAACGGCGTTGCGGCGATGACGTAGACGCCGGAGGCGTTCGTAGTGAAGGGCATGGACGTTCCAGGAAATGCGCGAAGCGGTATTTTGCGCCACGTCGGGCAGAAATGCCTCGCGCGAAATCGACCCGCGTCGCGCAGAAGCAGGCGCGAATGACCAGGCCGAATCCGAGCGCTGGAGGACCATGACGTTCGGTACGTCGCTTCGCGGTGCGCGCTTGACCGCTCTCTCCACGCAATGCTAGCCTGCCACAAGAATAGAACAACGGCTGCAAAGAATAGAACAACGGCTGCAAACGACGCGCGCGGCGGATGTGTTGCGTTGCGCGCTTCTGATCGAAACCCGTCACGCTGTGGATTTCAATGAACGGCGGCATCGACATTCACGGCCATGGTGTGCCTCGACAGTTCCTGGAAGAGGTCAAGCACACCCGATTGGGCGGCGTCGACGTGGCCGCAGCGGAAGGCGGCGGGTATGTCGTCACCTTTCCGGGCCGCAAGCCGCTGCGCCCGGCTGGCGGGATCATGCTCGATTTCACGCAGCGTCTTTCCTGGCTCGATCAGCAGGGCATGCAGCAGCAGCTGATCGGACCGTGGCTCGACGTGCACGGGCAGGAGCTCCCGGCCAGCGACGGCCAGGTCTGGGTGCGCCAGCTCAACGACGCCATGGCGGAAACGATTGCGGATTCGGGCCCTCGGCTGGCAGCGCATGCGACGCTGCACCTGGCCGACCCGGGCGCTGCCGCGCAAGAGCTCGAACGTTGCGTCACGAAGCTTCGCATGACGGGCTGCATGATCCCGACCAACGTGGCGGATGGCAGTCTCGACGAAAACCGTTTCGACGCGTTGTGGGAGGCGGCCCAGGCGCTCGCCGTGCCGGTGATCCTGCACCCGCTCATGGAAGGCCCCGCGGCCTGCATGTTCGATCACCAGCCGCGATTCAAGAACCTCTATGGCCGTCTGATCGATTCGACTGTGACGGCGACCCAGCTGATCCTCGCGGGGGTGTTCGATCGCTTTCCCAGGCTGGGGCTGGTCCTCGTGCACGGCGGCGGATTTCTGCCCTACCAGAGCGGGCGGCTCGATCGCGAATTCGGCGCCAAGGAAGGCAAGCTGCCGTCCGAGTACGTCAAGGCATTCTCCTATGACACGGCGATCATGTCGGCGCCGGCGCTGTCGCTGCTGCTTAGCCTCGTTGGCACGGGGCAGGTGATGATCGGTTCCGACTATGCTGCGGGGCCGGTCGAGCGCCCCGGCCCGAAGCTGACCGATGCGCTGGACGCAGTCGGGCTGGATGCGGCGAGCCATCGGCGCGTGCTGCGCGATACGGCCGAGGGCCTGTTCAGAATTGCGGCGGATGCATGAGCTTCGATGCCCGTCTCGATCCGGATGCGCGCGCCGAGGCGATATGCAGTCGCAGTGAGGCGATGCGGCTGCGCTCGACGACAGGAAGTCGTGTGCGAACTACTCTTGCCTTGTCGTTCGTGCTGGCCGCGTGCCCGGCCGCAATGCCGCCCGCCCATGCTCAATCGGGCAAGTGGCCGGAAAAGACCGTGCGCATGATCGTGCCGCTGGCGCCCGGTGGCGGGACCGACATCGTCGCCCGGCTGTTCGCGTCGCGATTGAGCGCCGAGTTCGGCCAGCAGTTCATCGTGGACAACCGCTCCGGCGCCGGCGGCATGATCGGCGCCGAAATCGCGGCTCGCGCGAACCCGGATGGCTACACCCTCATCACTGTACCGGCGAGCTACGCCGCCAACGCGGCCCTGTACAAGCTGCCCTACGATCCAGTGACAGGCATCGCGCCGATCACGATGATCACCACGGGGCCGCTCATCCTCACGGTGCATCCTTCGGTGCCGGCCTCGAGTCTGAAGGAATTCATTGCGCTCGCGCGCGCCAAAGCGGGCTCCATCGCCTTCGGATCGTCCGGCACGGGAAGCTTTTCGCACCTGACTGCCGAGATGTTCCGGCAGATGTCGAAGACCGAAATGGTGCACGTGCCGTATAAGGGCGCCGGACCGGTGCTGGTCGATTTGCTCGGCGGGCAGATTCAGATGTTCTTCGGCTCGGGGCCCTCGTCGGCCGGGCATATCCGGGCGGGCCGACTGCGCGGTCTGGCCGTCACCACCCCGAAGCGTTCGCCGGCATTGCCCGATCTGCCGGCAATCGGCGAGGTGTTGCCCGGTTACGCCTCGGAGTTCTGGTTCGGGATGTGGGCGCCGGCGGGTACGCCGAACCAGGTCGTCTCGCTATTGAACCAGGCGCTCGTACGTATTCTGGAGCAGCCGGAAATGCAGGAACGCCTTCGCACCGATGGCATGGAGGCGGTGGGTTCTTCACCGGCGGATTTCGCGCGCATCATCGGGCGCGACATCGCCAGCTGGACCCGGGTGGTCAAAGCCGGCAACATCAAGGTCCAGTAGCGTGGCGCAGGAGACAAGCGCATGCCAGCGGTATCGCTCACGGTAAACGGCCGGCCGGTCAGCGCCGAGGTGGAGGGGCGCACGCTGCTGGTGCAGCTCCTGCGCGAGCACCTCGGGCTCACCGGTACGCACGTCGGCTGCGACACGAGCCAGTGCGGCTGCTGCACGGTGCACCTGAACGGAAAAGGCGTGAAATCGTGCGCCGTGCTTGCGTTGTCGTGCGAAGGCGCGACGGTGACGACGATCGAAGGCCTTGCGGCCGAAGGCCGGTTGCACCCGATGCAGCAGGCCTTCCACGAGCATCACGGGCTGCAGTGCGGATTCTGCACACCGGGGATGATCATGTCCGCGCTCGACATGGTTCGGCGCAAGGGCAACGATCTGGACGAGCACACCGTGCGCAGCCAACTCGAGGGCAACATCTGCCGCTGCACCGGTTATCACAACATCGTCAGAGCGATCCAGGCCGGTGCCCGCGCGATGAAGCGCGCCTGATTCCGAGCTGCGGCAGACATGTACGATTTCTCCTATCACAGACCATCGGACCTCGATGCCGCCGCGGCGATCGTCGGCGCGCACGACGACTACAAGCTCCTCGCCGGAGGCATGAGCCTGATCCCGTCGCTCAAGATGCGTCTGGCTCGCTATCCGGGGATCGTGGATCTGGCTGGTCTCGACGCCTTGCGAGGCATCCAGCGCTCGGGCACGACGCTTCTCATCGGCGCGATGACCCCGCATGCCGAGGTTGCCGCATCCGCCGAGGTTGCCGGCGCCATACCGGCGCTGGCAGTGCTCGCCGAAGGCATCGGCGATCCGCTGGTGCGCAATCGCGGCACGATCGGCGGCTCCATCGCCAACGCCGACCCGGCCGCGGACTATCCGGCCGCGCTGCTCGGCTTGGATGCGCTCGTCATCACGAACCGGCGCGAGATCGGCGCGGACGATTTCTTTTTGGGGCTGTTCGAGACGGCGCTCGAGCCCGGCGAGATCATCACCGCGGTACGCTTTCCGATCCCGCAGGCGGCGGGCTATTGCAAGTATCCGCAGCCGGCATCGCGGTTCGCATTGGTCGGTGTGTTCGTATCGAAGCTCGCCGAGTGCGTGCGTGTCGCCGTGACGGGCGCAGCGCCGCGCGTGTTCAGATTGGGGGACGCCGAACGCGCGCTCGGCGGCAACTTCCATCCGGCGGCAATCGAGCGTCTCGCCGTCGGCCACGACGGTTTCAACAGCGACATCCATGCGAGCGCGCAATACCGTGCGCACTGCATGGCGGTGCTTGCCGGACGCGCAGTTGCGAGCGCGCTCCGCGCCACGGCGTAACGGAGCGGCGCCCCTCGCGCAATCTGCTCGCGCTTCGCAGCCTGAGCTTCCAGGCGTCCTGCCCAGCGCGGCGCTCAAGTTTGCCGCGCGGCTGCCGATGACCGTGCAATGACTACTGCGATCGACGAACCCTCGCCGCAACAGGCGGCAGCCCCCGTTACGACGCCTGCGCCGGACGGCAAGTCGCCATGCCAGTTCCGCGACATGCGCTTGAAGGTCGGCGACCGGGTTCAGATCGCCCCGCCGGAACAGATCGGCGCCGGCCGCTTGTCGGCGACCGTTGTCGGCTGGGTCGAGGGCAAGAGCCTGATCCTCACCATTCCACAGACGCCCGCGGGCCGTTTGTGCCTGCATGCCGGCGAGTACGTCGTGGTTCGAGCCTTCACCGGACGCAGCGCTTTTGCATTCAGCTGCACGGTGCTTCGGAGCACCGTCAAGCCGTGTGACTATCTTCACCTGTCGTTTCCCGATCGGATCGACGGCGTCGGCGTGCGCAGCTCGCCCCGCTTTCGCCTGGGACTTCCGGCTCGGGTGAAGCTCGCGCAAGGCTCCGAGGCGATCCAGGTGACGATCGACAATATCGGCAGCACGGGCGCGCTGCTCGTGTGTGACAGACCGCTGGGCGCAACGGGCGATTCGGTCGAAGTCGCCTTCGACGTCGTGCTGCACGACGTTCCCGTATCGCTCGCGCTTCGCGCCCAGATCAAAACCGCCGATCAGGCCGCCGACACGGCTCACTACCGCCACGGCGTGTTCTTCGTCGAGCCGAGCACCAACGACCGCTTGATCCTGGCCGCGCTGGTCTGGTTCAACATGTACGAGAATCCCAAGCTCAGCGCCTGAGCCGAATCGCCGTCCGATTCCGGATGGCGGACTCGCGCCGGCTCGCCGCGACGTAAGCGCGATGTGAGTAACGTCGTAGCGAACGCTCCGGGGCACCGCGCGGCGAGAAGTGCGATGAGTGCTGCATGTGCGCGGCGCCTGCGCTATCCTCGCGGCATCCCATGAAGATCTTCTACGGCTGGCGCATCGTCGGAGCCGGCGGCGCGCTGCAGTTCCTGCAGAGCCTGCTGCTCAATCAGGCCTTCGGCGCATATCTCGCGGTTCTGGTCGACGAGCGCGGCTGGAGCAAGACCGCGCTCGCCGGCGCGGCGGCGATGAAATCCACCGAGACGGCAGTGCTCGGTCCGGTGCTCGGCTGGATGGTCGATCGCTTCGGCGCGCGCGACATCGTTCGGGCGGGCATCGTCCTGTTCGGCATCGGCTTCATGCTGCTCAGCCGGATCGAGACCCTGACCGGGTTCTACGGCGCATTCGTCGTCATCGCGCTCGGCGCGAGCCTGTGCAGCAACTTCCCGGTGAGCGTGGCGATCATCCAGTGGTTCGAAAAGCGCCGGGCGCGCGCGCTTTCGGCGTTGCAATTCGGCCAGGCCCTCGGCGGCATGTTCGTGTTTGCGGTTGCCTGGTCGATACAGCACTATGGCTGGCGGAGCACGGCGTTCGCCTCGGGCGTGATTGCGATCGTCGTCGGCTGGCCGCTGGCGCGCGTGATTCGCAGCCGTCCCGCGGACCTGGGCGAGACCGTGGACGGCCTGCCACCCCCTACCCGGGGCGCCGAGCATGGGCATATCGTGCCGCCGCGTGCGTTCAGTGCGCGCGAGGCCTTGCGCACCAAGGCGTTCTGGTTGATCTCGCTCGGCCATGGGTTCGCGCTGTTCGCGGTCACCGCGATCAATGTGCACGCCATCACGCACGTCAAGGAGGGCCTCGGCTATTCGCTCGCGCAGGCGTCGCTCGTGATCACCCTGGTCACGACCGGCCAGTTCCTCGGCGTCGTATCGGGCTGGGTGCTCGGCGACCGCTTCGAGAAGCGCTTCGTCGCAGCCGGCTGCATGCTGATGCACGCTACGGGGCTCCTCATGCTCACCTACGCCACCGGCCCGGTCGTCCTCGCGATCTCGGCGCTCGTGCACGGAACGGCCTGGGGCCTGCGCGGGCCGTTCATGCAGGCGATGCGCGCTGATTACTTCGGGCGCACGTCCATCGGCATGATCATCGGGCTGTCCTCGCTCATCACCGTGATCGGCCAGATCGGCGGCCCCATCCTGGCCGGCCTGTTCGCCGACTGGACCGGAAACTATCGCGTCGGCTTCACCCTGCTGGCCGCGTTGTCCGGTCTGGGATCGGTGTTCTTCGTCATGGCGAAGCGCCCGGAGTAGGGCAATGGGCGCCCGAGCCCTGCGCTGTGATCGCTAGAATGGCAGCTTTTCAAGACGGCAACGCCTTGCTGCGATCCATCAGCGATGAGCGATGAAGCATTCATGCGTGTCGCCCTCGACCTGGCCGCTGAAGCGGCCCGCCAGGGCGAAGTGCCGGTGGGCGCGGTGGTCGTGCATGGCGACGATGTGGTAGGACGCGGTTTCAATGCGCCGATCGGAAGTCATGATCCGAGCGCGCACGCCGAAATGACGGCGTTGCGCGACGCGGCCCGACGGCTCGGCAATTACCGCCTCCCCGGTTGTTCGCTATACGTCACGCTCGAGCCTTGCGTGATGTGCGCCGGCGCCATTCAGCATGCACGCATTGCGCGCCTCGTCTACGGTGCGCGTGACCCGAAGACCGGCGCATGCGGCAGCGTGGCGGATCTCTTTGCCGATCCGCGCCTGAACCATCACGCTACCGTGGCCGGCGGCCTCCTTGCCGAGGAGGCTGCCGGCCTGCTGCAGCGTTTCTTCGCGAGCCGCCGATGAGGATCGAGGTCAGCCTGGAACATCAGTCACTGCGGCTGCTCGACGGTGAGCGCTGCGTGCGGGAATACGCGGTGTCGACGGCCCGCAATGGCGCGGGCGAGCGCTCGGGGAGCAATTGCACGCCGCGCGGACGCCACATCGTGCGGGCGAAGATCGGCCAGGGTGCAGCCATCGACACAGTGTTCGTGGGCCGGCGCCCGACCGGCGAGATCTACTCGCCGGTCCTGGCGGCGAAGTTTCCCGGCAGGGACTGGATCCTCACGCGGATTCTGTGGCTGTCCGGTTGCGAGCCGGGTTTCAACCGCCTCGGCAACGTGGATACGATGCGACGCCACATCTACATCCACGGTAGCCCGGACACGGCCACCATGGGTATGCCGGGATCGATCGGCTGCATCCGCATGCGCAATGCCGATATCGTCGAGCTGTTCGAGCTCGTGCCGCCGCGCACGCCCGTTCACATCGGCTGACCTTTCGGGCTCATTTCGCATCGCGCAATACAGGACCGAAATGCAGTGCAGCATACTGGCCTGCAATTTGCTAATTAGCGATTGCCCTTGATCGCATTTTTGTATTGTGCGACGCGGTCGGATCGGCTAAAGTTGCGGCGCGTCAGAACGGCCAGGTAACGAAATCATGCGATTGACCAACAAGGTGGCGATCATCACGGGGGCAGGGCGCGGCATCGGCCAGGCCACGGCGATCAAGTTCGCCCAGGAAGGGGCACGCGTCGCGGTCTGCGATATCGACGAGCAATCGGCGATCGAAACCGCGCGCATCATCCAACGCCGTGAAGGCGAGGCGACGGCGTTTCGGGTCGACGTCACCGACAAGCCCAGCATCCAGGCCATGGTCGCGGCGCTGCACGAGCGCTACGGCCGTATCGACATCCTGGTCAATAACGCCGGGATCGTGGCCGATGCGCAGCTGAAAAAGATGACCGACGAGCAATTCGACCGGGTCATCGACATCAATCTCAAAGGCACCTACAACTGCACCAAGGCGGTGGTGGACATCATGCTCGAACAGCAGTCGGGCGTGATCTTGAATGCATCATCCATCGTCGGCCTGCACGGCAATTTCGGCCAGACCAACTACGCCGCCAGCAAGTTCGGCGTGATCGGCATGGTGAAAACCTGGGCGAGGGAACTGGGCAAACGCGGCATCCGCGCGAACGCGGTTTGTCCGGGCTTCGTCAGCACCCCGATCATCGACAGCATCCCGGACAAGGTGATCGACGCCCTCGAGCACAAGGTGCCGCTCGGACGCCTGGGCAAGCCCGAAGAAATCGCCAATGCGTACGCCTTTCTGGCCTCGGACGAAGCCAGCTACATCAACGGCGCAGTCCTCGAAGTGAGCGGCGGTCTCACCATCTGACGCAACGACGCAGTCCTCGAGCGGCGGTCTCGCCCTCTGACTCGACACCGCAGTCCGCGAAGTGAGCGGCAGTCGGCAGTCTTGTCCGACCCAACAGCGCAGTCGGTAAGCGGCGGTCTCATCCTCCGATGCTATTTCGGCCGCTCGCCCGCGAGGCCGACCAGCTTCCGAATCGCATCCCAGTATGGCGCTCTCGCCACCCCGCGCTCGGTGATGAGCGCGGTCACGAGCTCGGCCGGCGTCACGTCGAACGCGGGGTTGCGCACGGCCACGCCCGCGGGAGACCAGGATGCTCCGTTGAACCCGAGCACTTCGGCCGGCGCGCGCTCTTCGATCGGGATGTCGGCACCGGACGCAAGCGAAATGTCCAGCGTCGATACCGGACACGCAACGTAGAACGGGATGCCGTGACGGTGCGCAGCCGTCGCAACCATGTAGGTTCCCACCTTGTTCGCCACATCGCCGTTGGCGGCCACTCGGTCCGCGCCGACGATGACGGCATCGATCTCGCCGCGGCTCATGAGATAACCGGCCGCGCCGTCCGCAATCAGCGTCACCGGTATGCGTTCCTGCTGCAGCTCCCAGGCGGTCAGACGAGCGCCTTGCAGCACGGGGCGGGTCTCGTCGGCGATCACTTCCACGTGCTTCCCGGCCGCGACCGCCGAGCGGATCACGCCCAGTGCGGTGCCGTATCCGGCGGTCGCCAGCGCGCCCGCGTTGCAGTGGGTCAGCACGCGGCAGCTCGCAGGCAGCAGTTCCGCGCCGAGGCGTCCGAGACGCTGGTTGGTGGCGACATCCTCGGTGTGGATCGCGCGCGCTTCTGCCACCAGATGGGCCGCCACCGAGGCGTCCGGCTCGGTCGCGCGCGCCTCCCAGCAGCGGCGCATCCGCGCGAGCGCCCAGAACAGGTTCACCGCGGTCGGACGGCTCGCGGCCAGCAACTCGAATGCCGCCGGCAAGGCGCTCGACAGAGGCTCGTGCATCGCGACGGCGCGCAAAGCAGCCAGGGCGATGCCGTAGGCCGCTGCACAGCCGATCGCGGGCGCACCGCGCACGACCAGGGTACGAATCGCCTCGGCCACTTCGGAGGCGTCGTGACAGGCCCGGTATTCGACCCGCTGCGGCAACAGCCGCTGATCGATGAGCTCCAGCCGCTCTCCCGCCCAGCGCAGCGTTTCCACGGCAGCGGCGGCCATGTCAGATGATGCGCTCGTTGCCGCCGTCGATCGGTATCTGCGCGCCGGTCGTGCGAGCGAACGCGGCGCCGCACAGCGCGCATACGAGCTCGGCCACGTCGCGACTTTTGATCTCGGTGCGCAGCACGTTGCGCGTCTTGTACTGCTCGACCGTCAGGCCGTAATGGCGGGCCCGCGACTCGAGCACGTCGTCGCTCCATAGCGCAGTATCGAACACCGCGTCGGGATGCACCGTGTTGACGCGAATCCCGTCGCGTCCCCACTCCAGCGCGCAGACGCGGGCGAGCTGGGTCAATGCGGCTTTCGACGCCGAGTAGGCGGCTGCGCCGATGCCCGGTGCCGCGACGTTCTTCGATCCGATCGCAACCACGCGTCCGCCGCGGGAAGCGAGCTGGAGCAGCGGGTGACAGGCGCGCAACAGCGTCACGTTCGCTTCCACGTTGACCGCCATGGCTTCCCGCCACGCATCCAGCGACGCATCGGCAACCGGCGTCCCGAGCGGAAAGATGCCGGCGTTGAGCACCGCGATGTCGATGCCGCCGAAGCGGCGCACGGCGGATTCGAGCGCGCCTTCCACAGCGTCTTTCGAGGTGACATCACAGGTAAGGCCGAGGAAATCGGGCCGCTGCAATAGCGTTGCGACGATCTCGTTGCGGTCCAGCGCGACTACCGCGGCCCCGCGCGCGAGCAGCGCATCGACGCACGCGCGGCCGATGCCGGAGGCAGCGCCGGTTACCAGCGCGACTTCCCCGGCGAGCTCCGGCGGCTTGCCCGCAAGTTTGAGCTTGGCCTGTTCCAGGTCCCAGTACTCGACCTCGAACACCTCGCGCGCCGAGAGCGCCTTGTAGCCGTGCAATGCCGTAGCGCGCAGGATCACCTCGATCGTGTGCTGGTAGATCTCGAGCGCAATCGCGGCGTCCTTGCCGCTGCGGCCGGCCGCGCACAGGCCGAGCTCACTATCGAGCACGATGCGCGGTGCCGGGTCGAGCATCGTCTTCGGCTCGGCAGCCTTGCGCTCGTGGGTTTCGAAGTAGCGGCGGTAGGCTTTGGCGTAGGCGGCGACGTCGCGCCCGACCAGCGGCATCCGCTTGGTCCGGATGCTGT
>JBOIEI010000341.1:0-1682 GCA_050741055.1 Burkholderiales bacterium
GCGTTACCGAGCGTCCGGCTCGATCTCGCCGAGCTGTGGCGCCGGTGAATCCCTACCAGCTCGGCCTCGATCGCAACGCGGCGAACTACGCGCCGCTCACGCCGCTGACGCTCCTCGACTGGTCGGCATCGACCTACCCGGACCATCCGGCCGTCATATACGGCAACCGGAGCTACACCTGGGGGGAGAGCCATGCCCGTTGCCGGCAGCTCGGCTCGGCATTGCGGCGACGGGGCATCGGGCCGGGCGATACGGTGGCGGCCATGCTGCCCAACGTGCCGGCGATGTACGAGCTGCACTTCGGCGTTGCCATGGCCGGTGCGGTGCTCAACACGCTCAATACCCGGCTCGATGCCGATACGATCGCCTTCATGCTGCAGCACGCCGAAGCCAAGGTGCTTTTCACCGATCGCGAATTTTCCGGGACGGTTGCGAAAGCGCTGTCGGCGCTCTCGACCAGACCGCTCGTGATCGACGTGGACGATCCCGCGCTCGACGGCGGCCCAAACCAGGGCGAGATCGAATATGAAGCGTTTCTCGCCTCCGGCGACGGCACGGGCATCCGCACGGCGCCGGACGAGGAATGGGACGCGATGTCGCTCAACTATACGTCCGGAACGACCGGCAATCCCAAGGGCGTGGTTTATCACCACCGCGGCGCGTACCTGAACGCGGTCTGCAATGCGCTCGTCTGGAACATGCCACGCCACGCCGTCTATCTCTGGACGCTGCCGATGTTTCACTGCAACGGTTGGTGCTTCCCGTGGACCCTGGCCGCGGTGGCCGGAACCAACGTGTGCCTGCGTAAGGTGGATGCGGCGCCCGTGTTCGATGCGATTCGCCGCCATCGGGTCACGCACTACTGCGGCGCGCCGATCGTGCACAACCTGCTCATCAACGCGCCGGCGAGCCTGCGCTCTGGAATCGAGCACACCGTGCATTGCCTGGTGGCGGGCGCGGCGCCGCCGGCGGCGGTGATCGAAGGCATGGAGCGAATCGGCTTCGATCTCACCCATGTCTACGGCCTGACCGAAACCTACGGGCCGGCGGCCGTGTGCGCCAAGCACGAAGCGTGGGATGCGCTCGACCTGTCGCAACGCGCCGAGCGCAACGGCCGCCAGGGCGTGCGCTATCCGCTGGAGGAAGGCATGTGCGTCATGGATCCGGCGACGATGCAGCCCATCCCGCCGGACGGCGAAACCCTGGGCGAGATCATGTTTCGCGGCAACATCACGATGAAAGGTTATTTGAAGAACGAGCAAACGACGCAGGAGGCGTTCGCCGGCGGCTGGTTTCATTCCGGCGATCTCGCGGTGGTGCAGCCGGATGGTTACATCAAGATCAAGGACCGATCCAAGGACGTCATCATCTCCGGCGGCGAGAACATCTCCTCGCTCGAAGTGGAGGACACACTCTCCCGCCATCCCGCCGTCATGCTTTCGGCGGTGGTCGCCATGCCGGATCCGAAGTGGGGCGAGGTGCCGTGCGCGTTCGTGGAATTGAAGGAGGGCGCGCAGGCTGACGCCGCGCACATCATCGCGTTCTGCCGCGAACACATGGCGCACTTCAAGGCGCCCAAGGCGGTGGTGTTCGGACCGCTGCCGAAGACCTCGACCGGCAAGATCCAGAAGTTCGTCCTGCGCCAGCAGGCGAGAAGCGCTCAGGCCATCGACACCTGAGGC
>JBOIEI010000342.1:0-1608 GCA_050741055.1 Burkholderiales bacterium
CATGATGGCGCAGTGGCGTTGGCGCAATCAGAAAGCACCGGTGGAAGGCATGCTCAAGCGCGTGGCCGCCGAGCGCATCATCCTGCTTTCGAGCGGCGGGTCGGACTGGCTGCAAGGCTCGGGTACGGCAACCCGCGTCGACGGTGGCTATCGCATCAACGCACGCAAGATTTTCTCCAGCGGCTCGCCGGCCGGGGACCTGCTTCTCACCAGCGCCGTGTACGAGGATCCCGAAGCGGGTCCCACCGTGCTGCATTTCGGCGTGCCGATGAACGCGCCCGGGGTGACGATCGACCCGGTCTGGCGCGCGCTCGGCATGCGCGGAACCGGTTCGCACGACATCGTGTTGAACGAAGTGTTCGTGCCGGATGCGGCGATCGGCGGCAAACGTCCGCAGGGCAAATGGCATATGCTGTTCCATATCGTCGCGCTGATTGCGATTCCGCTGGTCTACAGCGCGTACCTCGGCGTGGCCGAGGCGGCCCGTGACCTCGCCGTGCGCCAGGCCCGTCAGCGTCGCATCGACGGCCATCAGCGCGGCCGGGTTGGCGCAATGGATACCGAGCTTGCGGCGGCGCGCCTGGCTCTCGCCGACATGGTCGCGCTGGGCAGCAGCGCCGCACCGGGACCCGAGATCACCAACCGCGTTTTCATCGGCCGCGGGCTGGTCGAGCGCGCGGCGATCGCCACCGTGGAGCACGCGATGGAAGTTTTCGGCGGCGCGGCGTTCTATCGCGACGTCGGCATGGAGCGGCTGTTCCGCGACGTGCAGGGCGCGCGCTTCCATCCGCTGACCGGCAGCGTGCAGCGCGACTATGCCGGCTGCATCGCGCTGGGGCTGGATCCGGACAGCGTTCGATAGCGTGCCGCGGCCAATCGGCCTTCGGCTTTTCTTGCCCTAATGGCCTTTGGCGACGCCGTCCCGGCGCGGGTCGGCGCCGCCGCTCCAGCCCTCGGGGGTGCGCAGGATGCCGTGCAGGCCGCTGGTCATGTCCGTGACGCGGATCGGATGGCCCATGGCGGCGAGCGTGGCGGCCAAAGCCTCGGCCGCGGTGCCGCGCTCGAGCTCGGTCGGTCCGTTGCGGCTGCCTATGTTGGGAGAATCGATCGCCGCCTGCACGTCCATATTCCAATCCAGGATGGCGACCAGCGCCTTCAGGACGTAGTTGATGATGCGGCTGCCGCCGGGCGAACCGATCACCAGCAACAGCCTGCCGTCCGCGTCGAAGACGAGGATAGGTGCCATCGAGCTTCGCGGCCGCTTGCCGGGCTCGACGCGGTTCGCCACCGGCACGCCGTCGCGCGCCGGCACGAAATCGAAGTCGGTAAGCTGATTGTTGAGCAGAAAGCCCCGCACCATGAGGCGGGCACCGAACGACGACTCGATCGTGGTCGTCATCGCAACCGCATTGCCCTCCCGGTCGACGATCGAGAGATGGCTGGTGCCCGATTCGGTCAGCGCCCTGCTGTCGGCGCGTGCAAGCGGGGCCCCGGGCGGCGTGCCGGCCTCGGCGTGCTTCATCGAAGCTTCGGGACGTATGAGCGCCGAGCGTTCGCGCAAGTACGAGCGATCGAGCAGGCCCTCGATCGGCACCCGCACGAAGCGGT
>JBOIEI010000343.1:0-2350 GCA_050741055.1 Burkholderiales bacterium
CAAAGCCTCCCTTACGCCCGAACGGCTTGCGGCGAGCATCCGTTATGCGCTGGAGATGACACGCGCGGCTGCCGCCCGACGCACCGCGGAGCGCGAGGTGCGCGAGCAGGAAACCCGTTTCCGCACGCTGGCGAACGCGATTCCGCAGCTCGCCTGGATGGCCGATGCGCAAGGCGACATCCGTTGGTACAACCAACGCTGGTACGACTACACCGGCACCACACTCGAGCAGGTACAGGGCTGGGGGTGGCGCCTGGTGCAGCATCCGGAGCACGAGGCAAGAGTGGTCGCCGGCATAGGGCGCAGCTTCGAGACCGGCGAGCCGTGGGAGGACACGTTCCCGCTTCGTGCTGCGGACGGAACGTATCGATGGTTCCTGTCGCGGGCGCTGCCGATGCGCCTCGATGACGGCACGATCACCGGCTGGTTCGGCACCAATACCGACATCACCGCGCAGAAGCGTGTGGAGGACGAACGCGAGCTGCTGCTGGCGCGAGAACAACAGGCGCGCACGGCGGCCGAGCAAGCAACACGGGCGCGTGAAGAAGTGCTTGCGGTGCTTGCTCACGATCTGCGCGACCCGATGCAGACGATCTTTGCGGCTGCTTCGGTGCTTTCCATTCAGGTGCCCGAGGAAAACCGCCGCCATGTCGCCATCATCCAGCGGGCCACGCAGTCGATGCAGCGGCTCGTGACCGATCTGCTCGATGTGGCGCGCATCGATTCCGGCACGTTCTCGGTGCGCAAGGCGCGGGTCGATGTGGCGGCGCTCCTGCAAGACGTGTTGGAGCTCTACGAACCGCAGGCACTCGCCCACGACGTGGTGTTAGGCAGCGATATCGACTCCGAAATCGCGCCGGTCGAGGCCGACCCGGACCGGCTGCGGCAAGTGCTCTCGAACCTGATCAGCAACGCGCTGAAGTTCACGCCGGCCAACGGCAACATCGTTGTGCGTGTTGCCAATCGCGAAGGCGGCGTCGAGATGTCCGTCAAGGACTCGGGGCCCGGCATCGCGGAAGAGGATCTGACGAAGATCTTCAATCGCTTCTGGCAATTGAACCGCACCTCGCGTACCGGCGCCGGATTGGGGCTTGCGATCTGCAAGGGAATCGTCGAAGCCCACGGTGGCCGCGTGTGGGCGGAAAGCAAGCTCGGACGCGGCTCGACCTTTTACGTCTGCATCCCGCGCACGCTGCCCATCCCCGCTGCCGCCCCGTAAACTTGCCGGTTGCGGCAAGCAGTCGACAAGAACTTGGTCAACGCTCGATCCCCAGCAGCTTCGCCGCCGTCTCGCCTAGCATTGCCCGGCGCTGCTCGTCGCTGAACCCGGGCGTATCGAGAATGTGGTCGACCGACCAGGAGAACCACGGGATCGGATGATCGGTCCCGATCACGAGCCGGTCATAACCGACTTCGGCCGCCAGGTGACGCAAGGCTTCGGGCGTGAACACCAGTGTGTCGTAGTACATATCGCGCAGGTACTCGGTCGGCTTCTTCTTCAGCTTTACGCCCGTATCCATGTCGGGCGCAACGCGCAATGCGTTGTCCGAACGCGGCGCGTACGAAGGCAGGAAGCCGCCGCCGTGCGCGGAGCAGATCTTGAGGCCGGGAAACTTGTCCAGCGTGCCTTCGAAGATGAGATGCGACAGCGCGATGGTGGTGTCGAGCGGATTGCCGATCGTGTTGGCGAGCCAGCCGTTGCCCTTGAAGCGCTTGGCGAGATCCGGCGTACTCTGCGGGTGGATGAAGATCAGCACACCCAGCTCCTCGGCCTTGGCCCAGAACGGGTGAAACTTCGGGTCGGCGAACTCCTCGCCCGCCACACTCGCACCGACGGCGGCGCCGCGCAGGCCCAGCTTCTTCACGCCGTGCTCGAGCTGCTCGATTGCGAGCTCCGGGAATTGCAACGCCACCGAGGCGAAGGCGACGAAGCGCTCGGGATAGGTCGCGCAGAACTCGGCCAGCTTCTCGTTCTGGATTTTTACGATCTGGGCGGCGACGTCGCGCTCGGCGCGGTACCAGAAGGGATTGATGCTGAGCGCTTCGACATCGATGCCTTGCTCGTCCATCTCGCGGATGCGGCGCGAGCCGACTTCACTGATCCCAGCGCCGCGCTGTTCGTGCTCGTCGACTTTCCTGCCGAGGAGCGCCATGGCTTCGGCGATGACGCAGTGCGCGTGCACGTCGATGGTCTTGACGCGCTTGCCGCCTACGACCACCTGGCGGCGTTGCCCGCCGGCTTGCGCGCCGGATGCGGGCTGGGCGGCATTGGTGACGCTGCACGCGGTGAAGATCAGGTCGGAGTGGGCGTTCGATGCCTGGCTGCGTGGTCCTCGGGTTAACGGCATGC
>JBOIEI010000344.1:0-1927 GCA_050741055.1 Burkholderiales bacterium
TCGTTCGACGAGCCCATCGCGAACTCGTCCATGTTGGTCTTGCCGAGGCTGACGGTACCGGCGGCCTCCAGCCGGGACACCACGTGCGCATCGTAGGGCGCGACAAAATTCTCCAGCATGCGCGAGCCGCAGGTGGTCCGCCAGCCGTTGGCGCAAAAGATATCCTTGTGCAGGATCGGAATGCCGGTGAGCGGCCCCGCTGCGCCCCGGGCAATGCGCTCGTCCGCGGCGCGAGCGGCGGCGAGGCTGCGCGCCTCGTCGAGAGTGATGACCGCGTTCAGGCGCGGGTTGTGATTTCGGATGCGGTCGAGGAAGTGCCGCGTCAGCTCGACCGCCGAGAACGCGCGGGCGGCAAGCTGGCGGGCAGTTTCGGCAATGCCAAGCTGGAACATGCGGGTTTTTTCGGGCTCGGAGCGATCGCGCGGCGGGGCGCCAGGCGTTTACTCGATCACTTTCGGAACAAGGTAAAGTCCCGCCTCGGCCTGCGGTGCGAGCCCGAGCAACGCCTCGCGCCGGTCCGGCTCGGTGACCTGGTCGGGCCGCAGCCGCTGGGCAACGTCGCGTGGATGCGACATCGGCTCGACTCCGGTCGTATCGATCGCCTGCATCTCGCCGATCAACTGGAAGATCGTGTTCAGCTCGGCGAGCATCGGCGCGGCCTGTGCATTTTCCAGCCGCAGCCGGGCGAGCTGGGCGACGCGGCGCACATCATCGAGTCCGAGAGCCATGGTGATACACAGGTCCGATCTTAGGGGGTAAGCAAGCGTAACACAGGGCGCGCGGCAGGCGCCCCGGGCGCGAGCGTGCTTTGGGCGGGCGCGTGCTTTCATGGTGCTTGCGTGTCGCTTCGTGCAATGCAATGCGGTATCATGTTTTATTCGCCTTCAAGGTCGCATTTCTGCGCGCTCCCCCGGGGAGCCACCGTCTATGTTCGGATTCCTGTCCACCTACTTCTACGACGACCTCGCTATCGATCTCGGCACCGCCAACACTCTCATTTTCGTTCGTGGCAAGGGCATCGTCCTGGACGAGCCCTCGGTCGTCGCCATCCGCCAGGAAGGCGGCGCGAACGGCAAGCGGCTGATCCAGGAAGTCGGTTTGGCGGCCAAGGCGATGCTCGGGCGAACCCCGCACAACATCATCGCGATCCGGCCGATGAAGGACGGTGTCATTGCCGACTTCACCGTCACCGAGCAGATGCTCAAGCACTTCATCAAGAAAGTGCTCGATTCGCGCGTCTTCAAGCCCAGCCCGCGCATCATCATTTGCGTGCCCTGCGGCTCGACCCAGGTGGAGCGGCGCGCCATCCGCGAGTCGGCCGAAGGCGCGGGCGCGAGCAAGGTCTACCTGATCGAGGAGCCGATGGCGGCGGCGATCGGCGCGGGCCTGCCCGTGAGCGACGCCACCGGCTCCATGGTGGTCGATATCGGTGGCGGCACGACCGAGGTTGGCGTCATATCGCTCGGCGGGCTGGTCTACGCGGGCTCGGTGCGGGTCGGCGGCGACAAGTTCGACGAATCCATCATCAACTACATCCGCCGCAACTACGGCATGCTGATCGGCGAGACCACGGCCGAGCTGATCAAGAAGGACATCGGTTCGGCCTTCCCCGGCTCGGAAGTGCGAGAGAAGGAAGTGAAGGGGCGCAACCTCGCCGAGGGCATCCCGCGCAGCTTCACCATTTCCTCCAACGAGATCCTGGAGGCGTTGACCGAGCCGCTGAACAGCATCGTGAGCGCGGTCAAGACGGCGCTGGAGCAGTGCCCGCCGGAGCTCGCCGCCGACATCGCAGATAAGGGCATGGTGCTCACCGGCGGCGGCGCGCTGCTGCGCGATCTCGACCGTCTTCTCATGGAAGAGACCGGGTTGCCGGTCATCGTCGCCGACGATCCGCTGACCTGCGTGGCGCGCGGCGGTGGCCGCTACA
>JBOIEI010000345.1:0-5659 GCA_050741055.1 Burkholderiales bacterium
GCCCTTGAACCCCTCGCTGTACTGCGTTTCGAGAACCGGATCGACCCGCCCGCGCTTCTCGTCCAGCACGAGCAGGCCGCGCTTGTAGTCGGCGATGTAGATGGTGCCGTCCTTGTGGATCTTGAGCCCGTTCGGCCAGCCGTCGTATTCGCACACCAGCTCCCATTGTTTCGAAGTCGTGATCTTGAAGACGCGCCCGAACGGAATGTCGACGAAGTAGAGGTTGCCCGCGCGATCGAACGACGGCCCCTCCAGGAAGCACTCGACTTCCGCCTCCTGCCGGTTCGGATCGGACCAGCCGCTCCTGCGCTTGTTGCGGAAGGCTTTCGGCATCGACATGAACAGCTCGGCCTGGATGAGCTGCACCTGCTGGAACGGATTGAACATCGTGATCTCCCTTGGATTGCACCGGCGCCGCGCGCTCGCGAATACCGCATCAACGCCATACCTGCCGCGACTCGCGCGTGGTGGCAATCTCGATTCCGCCGCCCCGCAGCACGTTCAGCGTGCGCGAATGGAACTCGCGCGTATAGAGCACCCGCACGACCCAGAGCGTGGTTGCCACCATGAGCCATGGATGCAGGAACCACGACAACGCGGCCATCGCGAAATAATACGAGCGCAGGCCCTGGTTGAAATTGCCGCTCGCGAACGAGACGATCAGACTCAGGTTGGCAATTTCGCTGGCGCTTTCCTGCGCGTCCTGCGACGCCGGCGCCGCACCGATGACCATCGAGCAGAATCCGAACTGGCGAATCGACCAGGAGAACTTGAAGAACGAATACACGAAGATTGCGATCAGGAGCAGGATCTTGATGTCCCACAGCCGATGGCTCGCCTCGATCGCGAACGGCAGCTCGGAGACGACATCGGCGGCGCGCTGCACGTAGCCGAGCAAGGCGATGAGCGCGCCCAGGATGAGCAGCGTGGTCGAAGCGAAGAACTGCGAGCTGCGCGTGAGGTTACGCACGATGTTCACGTCCACCATGCGGTTGTCGCGCTCGATCATGCGCAGCGCCCAGGTGCGGCGCATGACATCCATCACGCCCTGGAGACTGGGCACGCGCCGGCCGTACCAGATGGCGAAGCGGCTGTAGCCGTACCACACGCCGACAAAGAACGCCACCGCCACCACGTCATGCGGCGAGAGCGTCTGGCCAAGCGTGAGCCAATCCTTGTAACTGAGGAGCCATTCGAACATAAGCGGTGTCAGGCGGTCGGGGATATTCGCGGGGTTCCGGCGACGTCGCGTGGTGTCGTTCGCGCAACGGGCGAGCCGCGCCCGGCGGCAATCGATCGAGCCGCCGGCAAGCGATCCATCCAGGCCATCGAGGCAGATCGCACAGGCTAGCGGTGCGCGCGCGGCGCTTTGCTCGAGCGTGCCGCTTGGCTCGAGCGCGCCGCTTGGCTCGAGCGCGCCATCATACGAACAGCGTCAGCACGCCGGTGTAACCGTAGAGCCGGTTGTGCGAGATCTCGCCGTTGCAGAAAAAGCCCACGAGCGGAAACTCGCCCAGCGCATCGCGGATGAGCCCGAGCTCTTCGGACTTGCGTCCGAACAGGTTCGGCCCACGCGCCAGGCAGGAGTAGTAGACCCCGCCCTTGGGCTTGCCGAAGAGTCCTTTTTTGATGCTCTCCAGCATGCGGTTCATGTCCTCGACGGCGGAATCGAGGTCGCGCCGGCAGAACATGACCTGTTGCCCCTGCTCGACCAGCTCGCCGATCGCGACCAGCTTGCTCTGCGGGTCGATGCCCAGCAGATTGCGCACCAGGTAGTCTCCGGTGTCGCTGCCGCGGATGGGCAGGCCGACGAAGATCTGGCCGCCGATGCGGTTCAGATCCTTGCCCAGGCGCTCGCCCAGATCCTCGCGCATCACGTCGAGCGCAGGCTTGCCGTCGATCGACAGGATGATGTTGCGCTGGCATTCGGTGATCGTGTGCTTGGGCCCGATCGGCGAGCAGCCCTGCGTGAGCCGCGTTGCAACCGCCACGTCCTCGGTGAACACCACGCCCGAGACGCCGCCCTCGGTGATGCCGTCGGCGATCTGGGGATTGAGCCGGCGTGAGCTGGTCAGGCCCCCGACCAGGAAGCCGCTTTCGACCTTGCCGGACAGCGCGCTCACCAGCGTCGCAATCTCGGCATTGGTCGGATCGGCATGCACGACGGCGAAATTGGTGTCGCCTCCGGCGCAGCGCAGCGCCGCGCCGGCAATGTTCTCGGCCGCGCGCACCGTGCCGAAGACCCGGAATGCGTTGCGGTCCAGGTCGCCGATCATGGCGACCAGCGCGGGCTCGTCGACCAGCTCGCGCCCGGTCGCAAGCACCCCCATTCCCACGGTGCCCACCCAGTGCGGCACCCCGGTCGCCTCCTTCATTTCCTCCAGGATGAGGCCCAGGTCGGCGGCGAAGTAGTCGGTGGCGTAGAGAAAGCCCAGCGTCCCGCCGCCGGAGCCGAGCTGCTCCAGGCATTCGTGCGCCGCCCGCCGCCAATCGGCGTTGGCGCTGTATCCGTGACGAAAAGTTGGCATCTGGCACCTGTTCAGCCCGGCCGCATGCACCCGATCGGGGCCGCGGCGAGCACCCGCCCCAAGGATAGCACCGAGCAATCGGGTCGAATCGGCCCTGACCTGCCATTGACACGCGGGAGCGATATGCAACAATGCCCGGCCAAACACAAAAAAACCGGTCCGCGCAAGTACAGGACCGCGCTACCAGCCCGAGGCGTGTAAGGCCGCACGCCGAAGGATCATGCGGCGGAGGATTTTGAGCGCAAGTCGTGCACGGCGTGTCATGCCGTGATCCGGCGCGCCCGAACCTCGGCTCGAGAAGGGGTAGCACGGTGGAGCACGAAGCGCACTCGCCCGTCCGCGTACTCGTCATCGACGATTCGCACACCATTCGCCGCAGCGCCGAGCTGTATCTGACCGAGGCCGGGTGCGAAGTCCTGCTCGCCGAGGACGGGTTCGATGCGCTGGTCAAGATCACCGATCACCGGCCGCAGCTCATTTTCGTCGACGTCATGATGCCGCGGCTGGACGGCTATCAGACCTGCGCGCTGATCAAGCGTCATCCGAAGTTCGCCGCCACGCCGGTCATCATGCTGTCGAGCAAGGACGGGCTGTTCGATCGCGCGCGCGGCCGGCTCGCCGGCTCCGATCTCTACATCACCAAGCCGTTCACACGCGACGCGCTGCTCAAGGCGGTATTCGATCACGTGCCTGCCCGCGTCTGAGCCCGGATATTTCACCAGGCCGGTCCCCATCGGAAGAAAAACTGTGAGTAATGAAGTTATTGATCGAGTTGTCGCCAAGTACGAGTTGAACATCGGCCTTCACGGGCGCTGGCGGCCGATTTGCGGCCATTTTGGCCATGCCCGTCTTGCCAATAGTCCGGCTATTGGCTGCGACGGCCGAGGCCAAACTGCCTCGCAACTCGACTCGCCGTTCGCCGGCGCGAACGTATACGTTCGTGAATTCCCGGCGAACTCCCGTGCCCCGATGAAATATCCGGGCTAGCCGCCGCGCCGTGCCCATCCGAACCGTCATGGTGGTCGACGATTCCGCCACCGACCGGCACGTCCTGGCCGAGATGCTGGCAAGCGGCGGCTACGTCGTCATCGCCGTCGCGAGCGCCGAGGAGGCGCAGATGCGCATCCGCACCGAGCGCCCCGATGCCATCCTCATGGACATCGTCATGCCGGGAAAGAACGGCTTCGAAGCGACGCGCGAGCTCCAGCGCAACGAAGCCACACGCGACATCCCGGTCATCGTGTGCACGTCAAAAAGCCAGCCAACCGACCGGATCTGGGCGCTGCGCCAGGGTGCGCGCGAGGTTCTGGTGAAGCCCGTGCAACGCGCCCACCTGCTGGAGACCCTTGCCCGCCTCGGCTGAGGCGCACGCCCCCATGACTGCGACTTTCGCCTCCGACGCTTCGGGCGCGACTGAAAGCGCGCACGGCGGCAGCACCGGCACCGTAGCCGGGGACGGCTCGCGCCTGGGCATACAGCTCGGCGACGAACATTGGCTCATCGACCTGGCCGACGTGAACGAGGTCATTCCCGTGCCCGAGCTGACCGAGGTGCCCTTCACCCGGCACTGGTTGGCGGGTGTGACCAGCATTCGCGGCAATCCGGTCGCAGTGATCGATCTCAACGCTTTTTTCGGCGGCGCCCGCACCGAAGCCGGCGAGCGCGCGCGGCTCGCCGTCGTCGCGCAATGCCACCGCATCAACAGCGCGCTGCTGGTCGGTTGCGTGCTCGGCCTGCAGCCGTTCGATCGCTTCGTGCGAGAGCCGGACGGCGTGCCGCAGGCGCCCTGGATCGAAGGCCGCTATCGCGACCCGGACGAGCGACGCTGGACGGCCCTCAGCATGCACGGCTTGCTGGGACATCCCGATTTTCTTCGCATCGAGCTGCCGGCGTAGCCGATCATGACGCTCGAATCCTCGCGTCTCGGCCCCAACGTCCCGCGTTCCGCTGCCGAGCAGGCGGCCGCGCAGGAACGCGCGGATGAGATCGGCGCAATGGGGCGCGCCGTCGTCGCGACGCCAGCCACGACCAGACCGGCGCAACGTAACGCCCGCCCGCCCGCTGCGCCGCGCAGCTTCCAGCTGCTCGCCATTGCCGCATCGGCCTTGCTGCTCGCCGCCACCATCTTCGTCGTGCTGGATCGGCGCGAGGAAGCGCAAGGCGCACTGTATCGTGCCCGCTCCGCCGAGTTGCAGATGCTCTCTCAGCGCATCGCCGCTTATTCGCCGCGCGCGGCTGCGGGTGAAGCGCAGGCGTTCGAGGTGCTGCACGCCTGCGGGCAACGCTTCGCCGCCGCGCTCGATACGCTCGGCGCTGTCGAAACCGATTCGGCCGCGCAAAGTACGGCTCTGAAAGCCGTGCGCACGCGCTGGCTCGGCGCTAGAGCGCATCTGCAGAGCGTGCTCGCGCAACGCCAGGCGCTCGTCGAGCTCGCCGGGCGCCGGCAAAGCCTGACGGCCGGCGCGCAACCCATGGAGACGCAGCTGCCTGCGGTAACGCAGGCCCAAGCCGCCGCCCGCGCGCTGGTGGACGCAACCGATCCGCTGTTCGAGGACGCGGCCCGACTGATGGCGCCCGAGGCGCAGCGGCAACCGGCGCCGAGCCACTACATCTGGGCGGCCTTGATGGCCGCGGGCCTCGCCTTCGTGTGCCTGCTGTGGATCGGCAAGGTCGTGCTGGACGATGCGGAGCGGCGGGCCGCGGAGAACCTGCGCAACGCCACGCGCGATCGCCAGGCGAACCAGCGCACGCAGCAGGCGATCCTGCGGCTGCTCGACGAGATCAGTACGCTCGCGCAAGGTGATCTCACGGTGCGAGCGAGCGTGAGCGACGAAGCAACCGGCGCGATCGCCGACGCGATCAATTACGCGGTCGGTGAGCTGCGCCGCCTGGTCGCCGGCATGAACGCGGCAGCAACGCGGCTGGCCGAAGCCTGCGCAGAAGCGCAGACCAACAGCGGCGAGCTGCTGAACGCTTCCCAGCGCCAGTCGCAGGAAATCGCCACGACATCGGCATCGGTCGCCGCCGTGACGGCATCGGTCATGCATGTCTCCGAGCGGGCCGCCGAATCCGCCCGCGTCGCCGGCGCCTCGCTCGCTGCGGCGGCCGAGGGGTCGGGCTCGGTGCGGCGC
>JBOIEI010000346.1:0-6583 GCA_050741055.1 Burkholderiales bacterium
ACTACGAGGCCTGGCGGGGCCTCGGGCACGAGCGGATACATCATTGGGAGCAGCTTTCATCGAGCCTGCAGACCCGGCTCGCGCATGCTGCGCACTGCAGTTACGACCAGTACGCGCGTGCGCAGGATGTGATCTTTCAGTGCAAAGCACTGCTGCGCGAGCTCTTCGCGCAATACGATGTGCTACTCACCCCGAGCACGCCGGGAGAGGCGCCTCGCAGCCGCGAGAACACCGGCGACTCGAGCTTCCACCGAATATGGACGACATTGCATACGCCGGCGCTGAGCCTGCCGTTCTTGCGTGGCCCGAACGGCTTGCCAATGGGGTTGCAACTGATCGGCGCCTACCGGCGCGACGCCGCGTTGCTCGCGCATGCCGCCTGGATCGAGCGTGCGCTGAGCGCTTGAGCGAGGAGGGCTCGAGGGGCGGGCGATCCAATCGCGCCGTCCTGCGGACCGCGGTGTCGAGACCGCATGAAGGTCCCCCGCCGGCCCGGCGGGACAAGATTCAGTTCACGAGACTCGCCTTTCTGCGCGCGCGGAACTGCGTCACGTCCCGCCAGCCGTCGCGGCAGGCCACGCCGCCGCGAATTTCGCCGGCGCCGATCCGGCCGAACATGAGCTCGTAGCCCTGCGGCAGCGGGCGGCTGCCGGGAACCGACAGCCATAACCGCAGCAGCAGGCGTTTGCGCTCCGGCTCCGCGTAGTCCTCGAAGCTCGTGCGCGAATGGTAGGTGAGGTGGTTGTTCAGCAGCTGGATGTCTCCGGGCTCGAACGCCATGTCGAGCGCGAGCTCGTCGGAGAGCTGCGTGTAGAGCTCCAGCGCCTCCTGCTGTTGCTGCGTAAGCCGCGGCACCTCCGGAAATTGCTGCGCGGAACGGATATACAGGGGCGAGACCAGTCCGGTGAAATAGCCGTCGCGAAAACCGAAGAACGGCTTGGGATAGGCGCGGGCTTCCCCGGAGCGCTCGTCGCCCTGGCGGCTGTTGTGCCAGTCGGCATAGAAGACATCGATGAGGTCGGAGCGGCGGCGCAGGATCTCGTTGTGGATCGCGGTTGCGCTGGCGACGCGGCTCATCCCGCCCGCCTTGGCCTTGCGCACGCAAAGGAGGCCGACCACGTCGCTGCGGTCGGCGTGAAAATCGAGCTCGAGCGCATTCTTCGAGCCGCGCCGTTTCGTCACGTCGACCGCTTTGCCTTCGTCCTCGACCAGGCCCAGAAGCTCACCCGTACCGCCCTGGGACACGGCAGTGCCGATATGAGCGCCGATTCCCCAATAGGCCAGGCGCAGCTCCTGCGGCGTATAGGTCTGCGGGAGGCCGCGCAGCATGATCATGCCGCGCCCCGTTTCCAGTTCCTGCGCGATCTTCGCGATCTCGGCCCCGAACGTCGGCAGCGGGAAATCATCGCGGCTCACGTCCATCCAATCCAGCCCGCGGCCTTGCACCGCGCGCACCGCGGCATCGATCTCGGCCAGTTCCGCGGGCTCGAACGGGCGAATCCAGTCCGTCTTGTTTCGCAGCTCGGCGCCCGTCCAGGCACAGGCTCCTTCGATGGGGCGATGTTTGATGGCGTGCATGCCCGTTTCCTCCGGGTGCGGCTGGGTGCCGACATTTATACACCGATCGCCGCGAAGGCGCTCGCGCACGCTTTCCGCCCAGGTGTGTTAGTTGCGAATGGGCGATCGGATCGAAGCTTCCGTCGTTACGTTCGGAGGACATCATGCACCGACACACTCTGCAAGGGGCGCTGTCTGTAATCGCGGGCTGTAGCCTGGCGCTTGCCGCCGGCAAGGCCGGCGCATTCTCTGAGCTTGTCGTTTTCGGAGACAGCCTTTCGGACAATGGCAACGTCTACCGTCTCACCCAAGGCTATTCCAACAATCCGTTGCTGCCCTTCCCGCCGGATCGGCTTTATGCCGATGGCCGCCAGTCCAACGGGCCCGTCGCGGTCGAATACCTATCGCAGCGCCTGAGGGCGCCCCTGCGCAATTTCGCCCAGGCGGGCGCGACGACCGGCACGGCCAACATCTGGGACGATGGTGCATTGGGCGAACCGCCGGGAGCGCTCGGCCTGTCCGGCATGCGCTCCCAGGTTCAGAGCTACGTCGCGCAAGCGGGTGCAGCCGATTCGAACGCGCTCTACGTGCTTTGGGGTGGGCCCAATGATTTCGTAGCGGGCCTTGCCAATCCCGGCACCTTCGATCCGGTCGCCGCGATCGCCAATGCCGTGACCAACCTGTCGAACGAGGCAGGGCAGCTCTATAGCAATGGTGCACGCCACTTCCTGATCCCCAACATGGCGGACCTGGGGCTGGCGCCTCGGGCAAGGTCCGCCGGATTGAGCGCACCGGCGACTGGCCTCACGACGTCCTTC
Organism: Burkholderiales bacterium; assembly: GCA_050741055.1. Lineage (GTDB taxonomy): Bacteria > Pseudomonadota > Gammaproteobacteria > Burkholderiales > WYBJ01 > WYBJ01. The sequence continues at coordinate 2,376 of JBOIEI010000346.1, forward strand.
AACAGCACTCTGGATGCGGCGCTGAGCGGTCTGCGCGCCAGCCTTGCGGGCGCTACGATCCACGGCCTCGATACCTTCGGGCTGTCGCAGGAAACCTTCGCCGAGTTTTCCGGCGGAGATCCCGGCGCTGCGGAAGTCACGCTCGCTTGCCTCTCGGTACCGGCGTGCGCAGGCGATCCGCAGACGCAAGCGACCTTCCTGTTCTGGGACGATCTTCATCCCACCACGCAAATCCATTCGATCCTCGGGGGCGAGATGGCCGCAGCGGTGCCCGAGCCGGAAACCTGGGCGCTGTTCCTTGCCGGTCTCGCGCTGGCGGCCTGGCAACGCAGGCGCAGCTTGGGCGAGCTGCACGCTCGGATGCAGCCATGCGACGAGCCCGATCGGCGACCTTTACCGAGCTTTCGGCATGCGCTTGGAATGCAGCGCCGCGGCGAGTAAGCTAATGCCCGCGCGGGGCGGTCGCATTGTTCGAGGGTGCTGAAAACCCGATCTGCGCTCAATTCTTTTGGCGAACTTCCAACGGAGGCGCTGCCATGGCAATCAGGAAACTCGGTCACGTCGGCATCTGGGCCAAGGATTTCGACCAGGTGCGCGATTTCTATTCGAACGTTCTCGGCTTGCACATCAGCGACCAGACGGCCAACGCCGCATTCATGACGTCCGATCCCGAGCGAGAGCATCATGAATTCGTCGTATTCCGTGCGACCCAGCCCGGACAGCATACGAGTGTGCAGCAGGTGTCGTTCAGCTGCGAGAAGCTCGAGGACGTTATCGACTACTACCGTCGATTCAAGGAAAACAACGTCAAGTTCTCCCGCATCACCTCGCACGGCAACGCGGTCGGACTGTACTTCTACGATCCCGAAGACAACCACATCGAGGTGTACTGGACCACGCCGTTCCAGGCGCGGCAGCCTTACGGCGTTGCCATCGACATCAACCGTCCGGTCGACGAGATCCTGCGGGATATAGAAGCCGACGTGAAGATCCACGGCGCGACCGGCCATAGGGATCCGGAATCTTTCGTGAAGCAGCGCGAGCAGTTCCAGCGCGAAGGAATCCGCTGCTGACCGAGCCGCGTCACCTTGGCGTACTTGTCGATCTTCCGCTTCAGGTGCTGCGCATGGACTGCGGGCGGGCCGTCGATCGGTGGCCCGCCTACAGCGCCAATGCGTGCCGCAAGTGTTCCAGCGAGGAATTGCCGCCCGAGCAGATGAGCGCCACCTTCCTGCCGCGTAGTTCTGCACGCATCCGATAGGCCGCCGCGAGCGGCGCTGCACCGGCGCCTTCCGCCAATGTGTGCGCGCGCTCGATCATCCATACCATTGCTTGCCGAATCTCGTCGTCGCTCACCAGCGCGAAATCATGCAGGTGCTCGTGCATGACCTGCTGTGTGAGCTCCGCGGCACTGCCGGTTGCAATGCCCTCGGCAAAGGTGCGATTGGGTGCAGCGACCAGAGTCTGCTGCTTCCAGGATTCGTAGCCGGCGGGCGAGGCCTCCGACTGCACCGCGATCACCTGCACGGCCGGGTTGATACCGTGTGCGGCAATGCACGCGCCAGCGACTCCGCTACCCATGCCCAGTGGAACGATCACCACTTCGATGTCCGGCTCCTCCAGCTGGATCTCCAGCGTGTGCGTCCCCACGCCCGCGATCAAGAGCGGTTCGTTGGCGGCATGCACGTAGCGATAGCCCCGTTGACGGGCCAATGATTCGCAGTGCTGCACGGCCTCCTCGAATTTGCTGCCATGAAAGACAACCTCGGCGCCCATGCCTTGCATCGCGGCTACCTTGCCGGGATTGGCGCCTTCCGGTACGACGATCAGGACGCGAGCACCGAACAGCCGACCGGCATAGGCGATGGACTGGCCGTGATTCCCGGTCGAAGCGCTGATCAAGCCGCGTTCGCGTTCGGCCGCGGTCATCCGGGCAACCAGATTGACCCCGCCGCGTACCTTGAAGGCGCCGACCGGCTGATGGTTTTCGTGCTTGACGTAGACCCGCGTGCCGAGCAACTCGTTCAAGGCGGGATAGCTGAAGAGCGGCGTGGGCCGCAGGTAGGGCGCGATGCGGCTGCGCGCGGCAAGCACGTCGCGAAACACGGGCAACGGATACTCGCGCATGCGATGAGCCTCCTCTCATGCTCCATCGAGATGGTGGCAAGACAAGCGTCGCGGCGTTCGTGCGAGCGGCGCAGCCAACGCCTGAGCGTCAGCGAGCTCCCGCCGCGGCGAGCACCGGGACATTGCGTCGTTTCAGCACCCAGTAGACGACGAATAAGCCGATCGGCACGCAGGCGAGCCAGGCGAGCTGCCGCTCCGGGTGAAGCAGCGCCACCAGCGCGCAGGCCGCGAGCACGAGCCTGGCCGGCACGTCGGTCACGGCACGCTGCGTAAACGTGGCCTGGATACTGAAGGTGATGCCGACGGTCGCGATTGCGATCAGCAACATCGCTTCGATCTGCGCCCAGCCGGGCTCCAGCACGAGCTCCGGGCGCGTGAAGACGCCGGCCATCAGGATGAACAGCGAGACGCAAATCGTCAGCGCCCGGAATAACGTCTGCATGAAGGAGGTTTCTGCAATCTTCGCCGTGATCGCCGCCGACACCGATGTGGGTGGCGTCACCTCACCCCAGACTGCGACGAAGAAGGCGAAGAAGTGAATCACCCACGGGTCGACCCCGATCTTGATGAACGGCGGCACGATCACGAGCGCGGTGACGATGTAGGTCGGCGACGGCGGCAGCCCCATGCCGAGCAACGCGCCGAAAAAGAATGCGACCACGACCATGGCCGCCAGGTTGACGCCCGCGGCGTCTATCAGCAGTGAGCCGACTTTGGTCGGCACGCCGGTGATGACCAGCGCGCCGGTCATGATCGAAAGCGTCGCCAGGAGCAGCGTCAGGTCGGCCGTCATCTCGGCGAAATAGTCGACGAAACGCCCCAGCTTGTCGGTCAAGCTGCGCCACGGCCGGCGGGCGCGCGCGGTTGCGATCGCGTGCGCAACGACCAGGGTTGCGCCGACCCCGAGGAAGACGTAGAGCGCGGCGAACATGGGCGCGAGGTGCAGCACGGCCATGATGCCGATCAGCCCGCCGACGACCGCGACGAAGGCCGCGATGTTGGTCCAGTCGGACCACTCCATGGCTTGCGCGACCACCGTGCCGAGCCGAGCGCGGTAACGTGTCGAAAGCAGGTAAACCGATACGCTCACCCCCAAGTAATAGATGATCGCCGGCGCAAAGCCGCGCGCGACCACGTCGAAGTAGCTGACGCCCATGAACTCCGCCATCAGGAACGCGGCGATGCCCATCACCGGCGGCATCAGTTGACCGCCGAGCGAGGAGGCGGTCTCGATGGCGGCCGCGACCGGCCGCGGCATGCCGGCGCCGATCATTGCGGGAATGGTCGCCGAGCCCACGGTGATCGCATTGGCGGCGCCGCTGCCGCTCACGGTGCCCACGGCCATCGAGCCGATCACCGCGGACTGGGGCAGGGCATGCGGCGAGCGCACGGCGATGCGCTTGGATAGTTTCAGGATCGAGTCCACGCAGCCGAACGCGCGCAGGACAGCGAGCACCAGGATGAAGGAGCCGATCAGCGTCAACGCGAGCTGCGGCAGGTTGGCGAACACGCCCGTGGCCATCTCCACGCTCATCGCGCTGGCGATGCGCTCCCAGCTCAACCCCGGATGAAAGAACATGCCGGGGACTACCGCGCCGTACACCGCGTACAGGATGAGCAAGACGTTCAACACGAACAGCGGCATGAGACGCCTGCGCGTGTACTCCATGATCAGCAGCACCATCAACGATCCCATGATGAGATCCGGCGCACTCCACATGCCGGCGCGCACCGTGCCGATTTCCTCGTATTCGACGAACATGTACACGGCGACGGCGAGCGAGATGACGATGTAGACCGCCGCGATGAGGTAATTGACGGTCGGCGGCAGCCGTGGATACAGCTCGTTCTTGCGCAGATCGTCCAGCGTCACCAGCACGAAGGTGACCGGCACCAGCGTGAGCGCGAGCAGCACCGGGCCGCCCTCCGCGGTCCAGTAGTAGACGAAGAGGTAGGCGAGGAAAGCGATTGCCGTCAGGAAATACAGCCCATTGGCGACAAGGCGCCCTCGGGATGCGGGCGCGGCGGCACCAGGCTGGGACGAATTGGCATCCATGCGAATCTCGGCAGCAGGCGCCCGG
>JBOIEI010000347.1:0-6885 GCA_050741055.1 Burkholderiales bacterium
GTGCGGCACCATCCAGGTCGATTTCTCCATGCCGGGCCGGCTGGGGGCCGAATATGTGGCCGAGGACAACACCCGCCGCACCCCGGTGATGCTGCATCGGGCGATCCTCGGTTCGCTCGAGCGCTTCATCGGCATGCTGATCGAGCATTGCGGCGGTGCCTTCCCGCTCTGGCTGGCACCGGTGCAACTGGTGGTCATGAACATCACCGACGCCCAGGCACAGTACGCCGAGGAGACGGCAAGGCGCCTGCGCGAGGCCGGCCTGCGTGTCCACCTCGACTTGAGGAACGAGAAAATTAACTATAAAATCCGCGAACATAGTTTGCAGAAGCTGCCCTATCAGCTCATTCTCGGCGAGAAGGAGCGGGCCGCGTCCACGGTGGCCGTGCGCAATCGCAAGGGCGAGGATCTCGGCGCGATGCCGTTGCCGGCATTGATCGCGCGCTTGCAGGCAGAGATCGCGAGCCGGAGCCGCACGGCCGAATAGCAATCGACAGGAGTCACCGCAATAGCACAGGAACGAGAGGCAAGGATCAACAGCGAGATCACGTCGTCGGAAGTCCGACTGATCGGGGTCAACGGAGAGCAGATCGGCGTCGTGCCGATCGCTACCGCGCAACAGATGGCCGAGCAGGCAGAGGTCGATCTGGTGGAAATCGCACCAGGCGCAGCGCCGCCGGTGTGCCGTCTCATGGACTACGGCAAGTTCAAGTACCGTGAGAGCAAGAAGCGGCACGAGGCCAAGCTCAAGCAGAAGCAGATCGTCGTCAAGGAAGTGAAGTTTCGTCCGGGAACGGACGAGGGCGACTATCAGATCAAGCTGCGAAACCTGATCCGGTTCCTCGACGAGGGTGACAAGACCAAAGTGACGCTGCGATTTCGCGGCCGGGAGATGGCGCACCAGGAGTTCGGCATCCGCTTGCTGCAGCGGATACGCGACGATCTCGAGCCCCATGGTGTGGTGGAGCAGTTTCCCAAGATGGAAGGCCGGCAGATGATCATGGTGCTGTCGCCCAAGAAGGTGTTGCCCAAGCCCGCGGCGAAGGCGGCCCCAGCGCCGGAACAAGCTGCGGCACGATCGAAACCGACCCCCGCCTGACAAGGCGCGGGCCGATGCAAGCGAGCCGGGACACGGAAATCGGTCCCGCTCATAACAAGTGGTGGACGGTTCACAAGCGCTCCGACGGTTCACAACGCTCCGCGGGCCACCGATCGCCATGTCATAATCAGGAGTCGTCATGCCGAAACTCAAGACCAAGAGCGGCGCTGCCAAGCGCTTCAAGGTGCGCTCGGGCGGCAGCGTCAAGCGCAGCCAGGCGTACCTGCGCCACATCCTTACCAAGAAGGCCACCAAGCGCAAGCGTCAATTGCGCGGGACCACCGAGGTCCACGCCGCCGACAAGAAGTCGGTGCGCGCGATGCTGCCTTACGCATAAGGAGCCGCCGCCATGCCACGAGTCAAGCGCGGCGTCACCAGCCGAGCCAGCCACAAGAAGGTTCTGAATCAGGCCAAGGGCTACCGCGGCCGGCGCAAGAACGTCTTCCGGGTCGCGAACGAGGCCGTGATGAAAGCCGGCCAGTATCAGTATCGCGACCGGCGCCAGCGCAAGCGCCAGTTCCGTAGCCTCTGGATCGCCCGCATCAACGCCGCGGCGCGCGAGGCGGGACTGACCTACAGCACGTTCATGAACGGGTTGAAACGCGCGGCGATCGACGTCGACCGGCGGGTGCTGGCCGATCTCGCGGTGCACGATCCGGCGGCGTTTACCAAGCTCGCGCAGTCGGCGAAGGCGAGCCTGCCCGCGCAGCCTGCCGCGCCAGCGTAGCGACTTTCGCCGAGCGTTCCTCGGCTCGTTGCCGGCTTGCGCCTGGTCATCCCGCCTGTCGTCACTCGCGCGCAAGCGGGTGGAGTCGTCACTCCCGCGCGGGCGGGAGTCCAGGACGGTGGCAGATTTCTGGATCCCCGTTTTCACGGAGATGACCTTGACCAGGACACCGCCGGGAACGCTTGATTTCATTAGATCGTTGCGATCAGGGACAATCGCAGCACCATGTCCGATGTCGATTCCATCGATGCCCTAGTTGCCGAAGCCGAGGCCCGGTTCGCCTCGGCCACCGACGCGGCATCGCTCGAGAACGCCAAGGCGCGCTACCTCGGGCGCACCGGCGCGCTCACCGAGCTGCTGAAAGGCCTCGGCAAGCTCGCCCCCGATGAGCGCCGTGAAGCCGGGAGCCGCATAAACGAGGCCAAGACGCGCATCGAGCGCTCGCTCGATGAACAGCGTGCGCGCCTGCGCCATCAGGCGCTGGAAAGGAAGCTGCGCGAGGAAGCGATCGACGTGACCTTGCCCGGGCGCGGTGCCGGGCGCGGGGGCCTGCATCCGATCACGCGCGTGCGGCTGCGCATCGAGGAGCTGTTCCGCTCGATGGGGTTCGAGGTTGCCGAAGGGCCGGAGATCGAGTCCGACTTCTACAACTTCACGGCGCTTAACATGCCGGAGAATCATCCGGCGCGTTCCATGCACGACACCTTCTACGTGGAGGGCGGCAAGCATCTGCTGCGCACCCACACCTCGCCCATCCAGATCCACTACATGCGTTCGCACCAGCCGCCGCTGCGCGTGCTTGCGCCGGGGCGCGTGTACCGGTCCGATTCGGATGCGACCCACTCGCCGATGTTCCATCAGGTCGAGGGCTTGTGGGTCGACGAGCACGTCAGCCTAGCGAATCTCAAGGGCGTGGCGATCGAGTTCCTGCAGCGCTTTTTCGAGCGGACCGACTTGCGCGTGCGCTTTCGCCCCTCGTTCTTCCCGTTCACCGAGCCCTCGGCCGAAATCGACATGAGCTTCGGCGAGGGCTGGCTCGAGATCGGTGGCTGCGGCATGGTGCATCCGAACGTTCTGAGGCACGGCAACATCGATCCGGAACGCTACCAGGGATTCGCCTTCGGCATGGGCATCGACCGGCTCGCGATGTTGCGCTACGGCGTCGATGATCTGCGGTTGTTTTTCCAGAACGATTTGCGCTTCCTGCGACAGTTCGCCTGAGCGCCGTCCGGGGCGCGGCAAGAGCTGGACGTCCCGAGTGGAATACGAATGCTTGCGACATGAAATTTTCCGAAAACTGGCTGCGCAGCCTGATCGATCCGGGGCTCACCAGCGAGGCGCTCGCGGAGCTGCTCACGATGGCTGGCCTCGAAGTCGAGGTGCGCGAGCCGGTCGCGCCGGCGTTTTCCGGCGTCGTGGTTGCGAACGTCGCCGCGCTCGAGCGCCATCCGTCCGCCGACCGGTTGAGCGTGTGCCGCGTCGATACCGGCACGGAGATCCTGCAGGTTGTTTGCGGTGCGCCGAACGTTCGATCCGGGATGCGCGTTGCCTGCGCGCGCGTGGGCGCCCGCTTGCCCGCACTGGCAGTCGAGCGCGTGCAGGTGCGTGGCGTGGAATCCTCCGGCATGCTGTGCTCGGCGCGCGAGCTGGGCCTGGGCGATGACCATAGCGGCGTACTCGAGCTCGAAGTGCAGGCCACCCTCGGGGCGGACTTGCGAGAGCACCTGGATCTCGACGACTGGCTCTTCACGCTCAAGCTCACGCCCAATCGCGGCGACTGCCTGAGCATCCTCGGCCTCGCGCGTGAGGTCGCGGCATTGACCGGCAAGCCCTTCCGATCGCCCGAAATCCGTACCGCACCCACCACGCTGTCCGATGAACGCACGGTGCAGCTCGAAGCAGGCCCGGCGTGTCCGCGTTATTGCGGCCGCGTCATGGCAGCGGTAAACCCCCACGCTCAGAGTCCCGGGTGGCTGCGCCGCCGGCTAGAACGCTGCGGCGTGCGCCCGATCTCCGCCATCGTCGATGTCACGAACTACGTGATGCTCGAGCTCGGGCAACCGTTGCACGCCTTCGACCTGGCGCAGCTGCAGGGCGGCATCCACGTGCGGCTCGCCCGCCCCGGGGAGCGGATGAAGCTGCTCGACGGCCGCGACATCGTGCTCGACCCCGCGCACTTGGTGATCGCGGACGAGCACAAGGCGGTCGCCCTGGCAGGCGTGATGGGAGGCGAGGCGAGCGGGGTGTCCGATACCACTCGAGCGGTCTTCCTCGAAAGCGCCTACTTCGATCCGGCCACCGTGGCGATGGCTTCGCGCGGCCTGGAGATCGCGAGCGATGCCGCGCACCGCTTCGAGCGCGGGGTGGATTTCGAGCTCGCGCGCGACGCCATCGAACGCGCAGCCGCATTGATCCTGGAAATCTGCGGCGGTCAGGCGGGCCCGGTGACCGAGGCGCTGGGAACGCTTCCGGCGCGAAACGCGGTAAAGCTGCGTACCGAGCGCGTTCAGCGCGTGCTTGGCATCGAGCTTGGTGCGGCACGCATCGAACAGATCCTGAGGCGTCTTGGACTCGGAGTCGCGCCAGAAGCCGGAACGCTCGAGGTGACCGCGCCGAGCTACCGCTTCGACATCGAGATCGAGGAAGACCTGATCGAGGAGATCGCCCGGGTTCACGGCTACGAGAACATTGCGCCCACGCTGCCGGTTGCGTCGACTCCGATGCTGCCGGTGCCCGAGCGGGCAGTGCCCACTCGCGCCGTCAAGCGCGCGCTCGCGGCACGCGATTACTTCGAAGTGGTGACTTTCAGCTTCGTCGGCCGTCAGCTCGAGGCCGATTTCGCCGCCGCCGCCGAACCCGTCGCCGTGCTGAATCCGATCGCGAGCCAGATGAGCGTCATGCGCAGTACCTTGCTCGGCAGCCTGGTCGAGTGCGTCCGGTTCAATATTGCCCGCAAGCAGGAGCGTATCCGCGTATTCGAGGTCGCGACCTGCTTCGAGCGCGACGGTGCCGGCTTGCGGCAAAACGAGCGCCTGGCAGGGCTTTGCTACGGCAACGCACATCCGGAACAGTGGAGCGAACGCAGCCGCGAGGTCGATTTTTTCGACGTCCGGGCCGATCTCGAGGCCGTGATCGCGCCCGGAGAGCTGCGCTTCGAGGCTGCGGCACATCCGGCGTTCCATCCCGGGCAAAGCGCGCGGGTGCTGCTCGGCGGCGAGCCGGTCGGCTGGATCGGTGCGCTGCATCCCGGCTGGCAGCAGAAGTACGAGCTGCCCGCGACAACGGTCGGCTTCGAGCTCGTTCTGGATGCGATCCGTGCGCGTGCGCTCCCTGTCTATCATCCCTTGCCACGCGTGCAGCCGGTGCGTCGGGACATGGCGCTGGTCGTTGATGAAACGCTTTCGGCAGCGCTCCTGCAGCGCGCGATTATCGATGCGGGAAGGCCTCTGGTGAGTGTCGCAACGCTGTTCGACGTGTATGCTGGAGAGGGCATTCTCGAGGGAAGAAAAAGTCTTGCTTTCCGAGTGTTATTGCAAGATACTGAAAAAACTTTGACGGATGCGGAAGTCGATGCCCAGATGCAGCAGATCGTCAAGGTTCTCCAACAAAAACATGGGGCTGTGCTTCGAAGTTAACGAAGTTGTTAACTATTGCTCGTAGCTCTTTGAAGAACGTAGCACTAGGGAGAGCGGGGAAAAATGCATTCTGGCTCGAACTTCAGCGCCATCCACTCCGATAGCGGGATGGGCGACAGCCACGAAGCGCCGGAGAACAGCAACGAGGGGAACAGAGCTACCCTGACGAAGGCGGAGCTCGCCGACCTGCTGTTCGAGAAAGTGGGCTTCAACAAACGTGAAGCCAAAGACATGGTGGAGTCGTTTTTCGAGGAGGTGCGCACTGCGCTCGAGCGGGGCGAAGGCGTCAAGCTATCCGGCTTCGGCAATTTTCAGCTGCGGGACAAGCCCCAGCGTCCGGGCCGCAATCCCAAGACCGGCGAGGAGATACCCATCACCGCCCGGCGCGTAGTTACCTTCCATGCATCGCAGAAATTGAAGGCGCTGGTCGACAAGCACTACCCCGCCGATGGACAGCAGCAATCCCAATCCTAAGCCGAACCTGCCGCTGATCCCGGCCAAGCGCTATTTCACGATCGGCGAAGTGAGCGAGCTGTGCGGAGTCAAGCCGCATGTGCTGCGCTACTGGGAGCAGGAATTCACCCAGCTGAAACCGGTCAAGCGCCGCGGCAATCGCCGCTACTACCAGCATCACGAAGTACTTCTCATCCGCCGCATCCGCGAACTGCTCTATGAGCAGGGCTTCACGATCGGCGGCGCGCGCAATCGGCTCACGGGCGACGAAGCACGCGAAGACCTGAGCATGAGCGCGCAGATCGTGCGCCAGCTCAAGGGCGAGCTCGAAGAGATCCTGCGCATCCTGCGGCGCTGATCGTTCACCGTCTCGCGCCCGAACGCAGTCGGTGTGAGAGGCCCAACCCGACTCCCGGTGAGAATCGAATCGTGAAGAGCACGGTGATCCACGCTGCGGCCCTCGTGGCGGTGATGGTCGCAATCTCCGCGTGGCCAGCGTTCGCGCAGGAACAGGTGCGCAAAGATGAGTTCCCGGTCCCGACGCGGAACTACTCGCCCTACGTGGATCAGAACTTCCCCAACCGCGTGTTCTGGGGCGACACTCATTTGCACACCTCGTATTCCACCGATGCCGGGATGGTGGGGTGTCGGCTCGGGCCGGAGGATGCATACCGTCTCGCCCGCGGCGAGGAAGTGAAGAGCAGCAGCGGCCAGCGCGTCAAACTCCCGCGGCCCTACGATTTCCTGGTCGTGTCCGACCACGCCGAGAATCTCGGTCTCGCACCCATGATCGAGGCGTCTGACCCGATCGTGCTGAAGAATCCCACGGGCAAACGCTGGCACGACATGGTGAAGTCGGGGCAGGGCTTCGAGGCTTTTGCCGATTGGGTGAGCAGCGGCAGCACGACCGGCAGGGACCCCATCAACAGTCCGCACATGATGCGTGCCGCATGGGAATACATCGTCAAGGC
>JBOIEI010000348.1:0-4744 GCA_050741055.1 Burkholderiales bacterium
GCATGCCAGGCGGAAAAATGGCCGTGTACACGGGTCTCATCGAGAAGATCAAGCCCACCGATGACGAGCTGGCGCAGGTGATGGCGCACGAGATCTCGCATGCGTTGCTGCAACACGGGCGCGAACGAATGTCGCGCGCCGTCGCGACCAATGCCGCCCTAGCCGTGGGATCGATCGCGACCGGCGTGAATCTGAGCGGCCTGGAGAACGTAGCGATGGTGGCGCTCGAGCTGCCGAACAGCCGCACCGGAGAAACCGAAGCAGACCGGCTGGGCATCGAGATCGCGGCGCGAGCAGGATTCAACCCGAACGCGGCCATCTCGCTGTGGCAAAAGATGGCGAAGCTGAGCGGCGGTTCGGACGGACCGGAGTGGCTGAGCACCCACCCTTCGGACCAATCCCGAATCGCGAACCTGCAGCAACTGGTGCCCAAGGTGACGCCGCTCTATCAGGCAGCCCGCCACTGATCGGGCAAACACTACGTCGCTCCTGCCGTACAATTGAACTAGTCTGCAACGGTTGACCGTAAAGGCGGGCTGGAGGCTGTCATGAGCGAGCCGGGCAATCGCGAATTCGCACCGAAGGTCGATCTGCAGCAGGTCGAGCAGCTGGTTGCCGCGCTGGAAGCGGATTTGGCAAAGGTGCGAAGCGGCTCCGAGGACGTCCAGGCCCTGCGCGACGAAGTCGATTCGCTCAAGCGCCTGCTCGACTCGAGCGGCCCGCCTCCCGGCCCGGTGCACGAACGGCTGCGCAGCATCCACCGGCTTATGGATACGCTGGTGGACGACGCCATCCAGGGTGCACGCTACGTGGCCGAGATCGGGCGCATGCTCGGAATGTAGCCGACGCCCGACGGGCGATCCGGGATGTATCCCGGCTTACACACTGTTTCATTTCTTTGGTGGCTTCGTGGGAGCGCGAAGCGTTAAATCCGATCATGGCGCGTACGGTTTTGCAAGACGCGTGGAGCCTCCAAGGAGAGAAACATGAGACGGGTTGCACGGCATCTGCTGCTGCGCCTGCTGGTCATGATCGCCGGCGTGAGCCTGGTCTTCGCTGTCGGAACTGCGTCAGCCCAACCCGGTGCGGACCGCTACGACCGGGCAACGCTCGATTCCATGCTGGCGCCGATCGCGCTCTACCCGGATGCGCTCCTCTCGCACGTGCTGATGGCCGCCACCTATCCGGAAGAAGTCGAGGACGCCGCCAACTGGCTGCGGGCGAGACCGGGCCTGAGCGGAGACGCGGCGGTGCGCACGTCCGCGGATCAGGATTGGGATCCGAGCGTGCGCTCGCTGCTCGCCTTCCCGATGGTGCTCGAAACGATGGCGGGCCATCTGCCCTGGACCGGGAATCTCGGCAACGCATTCCTGTACCAGCGCGCGGAGGTGATGGATACGGTGCAGGCCTTGCGCCGCAGGGCTTATGAGGCCGGAACGTTGCGCTCCAACGAAGCCGTGCAAGTCGTGGTCACGGCCGCCGGCATCGTCATCGAGCAAGCCTCGCCCGAGACCGCCTACGTCCCCCACTACGACCCGCGCGTCGCTTACGGCGGCTGGTGGTGGCCATCGCGTCCGCCGATGCACTGGCCGCGCTGGCATGGCTATGTCGACCCGTTGCCGCGGGGCCGATATCTCACCTGGGGCCCGGGGATTCACATCGGCAGCGGCTTCTTCTTCGGCGGTTTCGTGTGGCCGCGGCACGAAGTGCGGGTGGTCCACGTTCATCCCCATTACTACCCGCGCCGAGTGGTGGTCGAACGGCATGTGGTGCACGGGCGCCGCGATCCGGTGGTGGTGCATCGGGAGGCTCGGCCCGGGGTATGGCGGCACGACGACTGGCGGCGGCGCAGGGATGGGGATCGCCACGACCGCCACGACCGTCGCGACTGGCGGCACGATGACGACCGGCGCGGCCCCGCGGCCACGCGCTCGGTGATCGAGTCGCGCGAAGCGCGGCGGGACGATCTGCGCGACCGGCGCGGGCAGGATCGCGATGGCGACGGCGTGCGGGACCGAACACGGCGAATCGACCGCGACAACGACGGTGTGCCGGATAGGAGCCGAACCGACCGGAACAATGACGGTGTACCGGATCGTGTGCGGCGAACCGACCGGAACAATGATGGTGTGCCGGATCGTGCACAGCGCACGGATCGAGACGGCGACGGCAGACCCGACCGGAATCGCGCCGCAATCGACCGCGACGACTCCGATCGCCGCCATGGAACGAGCGATGTGCGGCGCAATGACCGCTCCGACCATCGCGAGCAAGGGCGCACGCAGCGTCCGGACCGCGACGATGCGCGTGCGCGTGCCCCCCGGGAAGCGCCGCGTGCGGCGGAACGGGTCGAACGCCGCCCGCCGCCTAGCCGGAACGCGGAGCCGGAACGAGAATTCCGCCGGCCTCCCCGCGCGCGGGTGGACCCCGGTAATCGCGACTGAGAATCGAATCGGGCAGCAACTCAGCCGATCAGGACTTACCCGGCGTGAACACGAGGAAATACTGGTTGGGCAGGAAGTCATGCTCCTGCGCCAGGCGATAACCCGCGCGTTCGAGCTCGCTCTTCACCTGCGCCGGGGCGATGCGTGCGCTGCGCGGCGGCCCGACCGGCGAATCCATGCGGAAATCGATGATGGCGACGCGCCCGCCCGGTTTCAACGCATCGCGCAGCCTGCGCAAATAGGCATCGCGCTGCTCGACGTGATGGTAAACGTCCACGAATACGATCAGATCGACTTTCTCGGGCAAGCCCGGGTTTTGCGGCGATGCGCGCAAAGCCGTCAGGTTGCCGATGCCCAGGTGCTTCGCACGCTCGGCAACGTGCTGCACCATCGCGGGCTCGGTATCGACTGCGTACACGCGTCCCTTCGCAACCATGTGCGCGAACCGAACCGCGAAGTAGCCGGTACCGGCGCCGATGTCTGCGATCACGGCATTGGGCTTCAACGCCAGCGCCTGAATGACTTCGTGCGGTTTCTGCCATGTATCGCGACTGGGGTCGTCGAAGATCTGCGACCACTTGTGCGCGTCGTCGAAACGGTGCTGATGCGTATGCGGCGCCTGCGCGCTGGCAGCCACGACGCCGAGCATCGCGGAGACCACGCCGGCGGCCTTCAAAACCAATCGGGCAATGCGCATTTCCGTCTCCTCGGTACGGGCGGTTGTTGCTAGAACCGCCAGGTCAGCCCCGCGGTAAGCGTCTGGCGGGTCGGCTCGCCGTCGCCGACCTGCCGGATGATCCCGAAGGCCAGCTCGATGTCCGCGCGCGGCGACCATATGGCGCCCAATTCCACATAACCCATGCGGGCGCGCCGCGCGCGCCGGGGCGGCGATTGCTCGCGCTGTCGTTCGACAGGCAGGCTATGCATGGTGCATCGATGATAGCAGCGGGCACGCACGTTCGGCCTCTCGAACAATACATCGAAGCGCGAACTATCGGGGATGACAGCGACCGCACGCGATTGGATAATCGCCGGTCGTTGCCGAGCTGTCCGACTTGCAGAGAGAGCTTCCGCGCATGACCGGCAGGTACTACGCAGCCCTGAATGGCGATGCCGTCCCGATGATCGGGTTCGGCACGTCGCAGCTGGGCGATTGCGCGCAAATCGTCGCCAAGGCGCTCCAAATTGGCTATCGGCATATCGATACGGCATGGAAGTACGGTTCGGAGGAAGGCGTCGGTGAAGGCGTCAAGCGCTCCGGCATCCCGCGCAACCGCCTGTTCATCACCACCAAGGTATCGCACGAGTATCTGCGGGCCGGCGACTTCGCGCGCTCGCTCGAGCAGAGCCTGTCGCGACTCGATACCGATTACGTCGACCAGCTGCTCGTGCACTGGCCGAGCACCGAGGGCATCCCGCTCGCCGAGACCATGGGAGCGCTGGCAAAGGCCAAGCGCGAAGGCAAGGCCCGCTATATCGGGGTCGCGAACTTCAACATCGCTCTGACGCGAGATGCGATGCGGCTATGCCCGGAGCCGCTCACCACGTTGCAGGCAGAATACCATCCCTATCTCGAGCAGACCAAGGTGCTTGCCTTCTGCCGCGAAGCCGGCCTGATCTTCATGGCCTATTGCCCGTTGGGACGCGGCCGACTGTTCGAGGAACCGGTGCTTGCCGATATCGCGCGCAGCCGCGGCAAGACCATCGCGCAGATTGCGCTGCGCTGGCTCGTGCAACAGGGCGATATCGTTCCCATCCCGCGTTCCGCAAACCCGGCGCACATGGCCGAAAGTTTGCAGGTCTTCGACTTTGCCCTCAGCGACGAAGAAATGGCGCGGATAGCCGCGCTCAAGCGACCCGACGGACGGATCGCCGATCCGATCGGCCGGGCGCCGGCCTGGGATTGAGGCAAGGATCGAACGGCGCTCGAGCGCCCGACCGGATTAACGCAACGACAAGGCGCTCCCTCCTCCCGGCGGGCTGCAAGCGTGACCACCCGCGCGGCACGTGCACGTTACGGCTCGCGCGGACGCCTCGTTTCGGCGAACCGGACGATCACATAGGCGATCAGCGCGAATACGAAGAACACGAGGAGCATCCAGGCGATGCCTTGAAGCGCTTCGATGACGGTGCGGTAAAGCTCCAGAATCCAGCGCTCCGATGTGAGCTCGAGAATCCGCGCCTCCTTGTCGCGCCGCTGCGGCGTAATGTACTTCTCGATCTCGTAGATCCTTACGCCGGCCGAGACTCCGACCACCATCATGGCGAATTTCAGATAGCGCAGCCAGGCCGAGCTGATG
>JBOIEI010000349.1:0-1853 GCA_050741055.1 Burkholderiales bacterium
GCCTTGGGCAGGAAATCGAGCGACCGGACGTTGCCGGCGCAGCGTATGATCGGTTTTCACGACTTCCGCTATCCGGGAACGCAGTTCCGAATCTGCTTCTTTGCCGGACCGTCGCTCCCTCAGGCAGCATCCCTGGTGCAGGACGCGTACTCGCGGCTCGGCTACAAGGCAAAAGACGCGGAGTCCGAGCTCGCAGAATCCATAACATCGACTGCGAATCTTCAGGCCGTTCAGCGCGATACGACGCTCGGAACAATGTCCGTGAACCTGGACGGACGCAATGGCCTCCATGCCGAGGCCCTCTACCCGCACGAAGTCGCCGCGCTGCGCAGCAGCGGGCCGATTTGTGAATTCACGCAGCTCGCGCTCGATACGGAGCTGGCAGGCCGGGAAGTTCTCTGTTCCCTCTTTTACGTCGCGTACGTGTTCTCGCATGCCGTCCATCAGGCGAAGCACCTACTGGTCGAGGTGAACCCACGC
Organism: Burkholderiales bacterium; assembly: GCA_050741055.1. Lineage (GTDB taxonomy): Bacteria > Pseudomonadota > Gammaproteobacteria > Burkholderiales > WYBJ01 > WYBJ01. Next base: position 481 of record JBOIEI010000349.1, read on the forward strand.
CACCGAACCTTCTATGAGCGCATGCTGGGGTTCCGTCTGCTCGGCGGCGAGCGGATCTGCCTTCGGGTAGGCGCGCCGGCCGTGCTGCTTCATCTCGATTTCGACTTCACGCGCGAGCAAATAGAGCGAGCACGTCGCGGACTCTCCGTCGCCGGAACGACGCTCTATCGCTATGCCGCACCGGTTGCCGACGAAGAAGCGCTCATTCGGCGGATGACCGCCGGCATGCTCTAGCGACACCGCATCGTCCCAATCGAGCAGCCTTCTATCGTGTCAGCATCGGGCAGGCTTTTACGCGGCAGGAATCTGCTCCATGCTGCCACGATCGCTGCATTGCTCGCCTCCGCGGGCGACATTCTGATGCTGCTGATAGCGAGCGGCGATGCGGGTACGCGAGGAAGCCCCGCCGGGGGCTACGTGCTGGCGCTCGGCGGAGTGCTGGGCGTCGTTGCGATACCGCTGTATTACCCCGGCTACCAGGCAGCAGCGAGCTTGCTTGGCCTTTCGCCGGCTTGCCGCCGCCTTTGCACGCTCGGCGCCGCGCTGGTCGCCATATTCGGGACGATCACGCACGTACTCACGGCAGTCGATATCCAGGCTGCACGCGCCGCAGGGCTCGACGCCCGCCCGCCTGCAGAGGCATTTGCCGACCTCGCGAGCCCGCTTTTCCTGATGGCGCTGGTCGCTGCTGCGGGTACCGTCATCGCCGTGGTGTGCTTCGCGGCCACCGGATTCCGCAGCCAGCCCAACGCCATCAAACTGGCCGTTCTTTTCAACCCCATCGTATCGACCGTCCTCCTGAGCGCCGGCGCCACCGTTTCGGAATGGACGATGGCCTATATCGCGCCGAGCGCTCCGAACCTCGCACACGTTGTGTTCTTCGCCTTGCTGGCCCGCGCGTCGGCGTTCCCTGCGAAGCGGGGGTAGCGGCCTGGCGCTCGCCGGAGGTAACCGTTGTCGGTTGCGCGCAACAATGCCCGCGGCTCTGCATGACGCCGGAGTCGCCGCTGCTCGTCCGGCATGCGCCTCGGACTATACAATTGGCAAGTGATCCAAAGTCCTGCTTGTGGAGCGGCCAGCGTGTCGGGTACTTGCTTGAAGGGCCTCATCGCGTGGACCAAACCCTCAGGCCGGGTTGCAGTGCCGCTCCTGGCTGCATGCCTGTGCTTTCCGTTCGGCTCGCAGGCCGATCAGAGCTTGCGGGCGTTCGATGCGGGCAAAGCTGGCCTCGGCTATAAGGTGTCCCAGGCAACCCTGCCAGGGTCCCGCGATGCGCTGTTCGGTGACGACCCGCCTAAATCCCCACCAGCCAAGCCTACGACGCGCGAACAGTTGTTCGGCGACGATATTCCAAAAGCCGACAAGCCTAAGCC
>JBOIEI010000350.1:0-7778 GCA_050741055.1 Burkholderiales bacterium
TGGCCATCGATCCGCTGAAGGATCTGCAGCCGATCAGCTGGATCTCGTCCGTGCCGCTGGTGCTGGTGGTGCATCCCAGCGTGCCGGCGAAGGACGTGAAGACGCTGGTGGCGCTGGCGAAGAAGACCGGCAAGCTGAACGCGGGTCACAACGGCGCGGGTACCACCAGCCATCTTGCGGTCGAGATGCTGAAGCAGTCCGCCGGCGTCGACGTTGCGCCCATTCCGTACAAGGGTGGCGGTCCTTCCATGACCGCGCTGATCGGCGGCGAGGTCGATTTCAATTTCGCCACCGCGCTCACGGTGGCGCCGCAACTCAAGGCCGGCAAGGTGCGAGGCCTCGCGGTCACCACGGCCAAGCCTTCGAAGGCGTTCCCGAGTCTGCCGACGATGCTCTCGCTCTACCCGGGCTTCGACGTCGACAATTGGTACGCCATGTTCTTTCCCGCCGCGACGCCGAAGCGCATCGTCGACAGGATCAACGGGGAGATCCGCAAGGCCTTGGGGGCCAAGGATGTGCTCGACTTCATGGCGCGGGAAGGCGCCGATCCGGTGGCGAGCTCGCCGGAAGAGCTGAATGCGCTATTCAAGCGCGAGGTCGGTAAGTACGCGAAGGTCATCAAGACGGCGAACATCGCCGTGCAGTGATAACCTGGCGTTTCGGCCGTAACGGCTGAACCAGCGCAGGGCCAGGCGTCCGTGGAGGAACCTGGCCCTTTTCGCTCCTGCCGCGGACCGCGGCAGTTTTCCAGATCTCGAGCGCTGTCGCGTGTTCGCGCAAGTCGTCACATCGCCCGCAGCGCATCGACGATATTGAGACGCGCTGCCCGGATCGCCGGCAGGAAGCCGCCGAGCAATCCCATCACGAGCGCGAACAGCATCGATTCAACCGCGACCTCGGGCGTGAGGATGAAGCGAAAGGAAAGATCGGCGAAGGTCTGGAAGTTGATGGTGGAGAACGAGGCGTGCTGCATGAACGAGGCGAGCGCCAGACCGGCTACACCGCCGACCAGACCTAGCAGCAGCGCCTCGGTGAGGAACGCGCCGAGCACGGCCCGGCGCTTGAACCCGAGGGCGCGCAGGGTGCCGATCTCGCCGACGCGGTTCGCGACCGAGGCGTACATCGTGATCATCGCCCCGATCATCGCGCCGATCGAGAAGATGATCGAAAGCGTGAGGCCCAGCACGTTGATGAACGTGGACAGCGCCTGCGATTGGTCGCTGTAGAAGATCTGCTCGCGCTTCGACTCGTTGGTGAGCCTGGGGTCGATGTCGATATCCGAGCGGAAGCGTTCGAAAAGGTCCGAGCGCGCCAGGCGCAGCACCAGCGAGGAGTACGAATTGCGCCGGAACGCCTGCATGAGCTGATCGACATCGCCCCACACTTCGGAGTCGAAGCCGCTGCCGCCGCCGTCGAATATCCCGACCACGGTCCATTCGCGCTGGGCAAAGCTCATGCGACTGCCCAGGGCCGCGGAATCGAAGCGCGCGGCAATGCTGCTGCCGACCACGATTTCGCTGGTGCCGGGGCGGAACATGCGCCCGGCGCGCACCTGGACTTGCGGGCGCAGTGCGAGCCCGCTGGCCGAGGTGCCGCGGATGACGACGTTCGAGGGGCGGCTGTCGCCGCGCCGCAAGAGCGAGATCAAAACCACCGTCTCCTTGGAGGCCAGCGGCTTGCCATCGCGCCCGATCGCAACCGCCGGGTGGGTCTCGAGCACCCCGGCCTGATCGCGTGTGATGCCGCTCTGGATCTCGGTTTCCGAACCTTTGCGGATGACGACCACGTTGTCGTACTCGCCGGTGGTTACCAGCGTGCGCTTCAGGCCCGCATCGAGCATCAGCACGGTGGCAAAAACGAACACCACCAGCGCCAGGCCGCCCGCGGTCAGCGCCGTGGTCAGACGCCGCGCCCACAGGTTGCGCGCGACGTAAATGAAGGGAATCTTCACGCAGGGGACATCCGGTCAGTCACGGAGATGGCATCCGGTCAGCCGATCGCGCGCAAGCCCTCGACGATGCGCACGCGCGAGGCGCGCCACGCCGGGACGATTGCGGCGGCAATCGCCACGATCGATGCGCAGGACGCTTGCAGTGCGAGGGTGAGGCCGGAGACTTCGAATACCGGGAAGTACGTCCCGGCGAGATGCTTGAAACCTGCCGCGACCTGCGGCATGGCCGCGATCGCAAGGCCGCCGCCGAGCGCGCAGATCGCGGCCGATTCGCCGAAGACGAGCAGCGCGATGAAGCCGGGCCGAAAGCCGAGCGTTTTCAGCGTGGCGTATTCGGCGACCCGCTCGCGCGCGCTCATCGCCATCGTGTTGGCCATCACCGCCATGATGATCACGATGACCACGTAGGAAACGAGCCGGATCGCGGCGATGATCTCGTTGGACATGGCGACGAAGCCCAGCTGGAACGCCTGCTCGGTCTCGGTCAACGTTTCGGCCAGCGAGTTGCGGAAGGTGGCATCGATGGCACGCGCGACGCTGGGTGCGGTTTCCGGGGTTTTGACGCCGACGATGTAGATGCCCACTTGGTCGGCGCGCGTCTTCGAGGACTTGCGCACCGTTTCGTTGAGGTAATCCCAGTGGAACATCATCTGGCGCGTGATCTTGCTTTCGTCCGATCCATCGAAGATGCCGCGGATCACGAATTCCCAGGTGCCCGGGAAGATCGTGCCCCGCAGCGGCAGTACGTCGCCCACCTTGAAACCGTAGTCATTCGCGAGCTGCCGCCCCACCAGGCAGCCCTTGCGGTCGCGCAGCCACGCCTGGCGCTGCGCATCGGGCAACACGAACTCGGGATAGAGATCGAGATAGTTGGGCGAAATCGCGAACTGAGCGAAGAACTTCTTCGGATCCTGGTAGATGCCGCCGAACCAGTTGGCGCGCGCAACTGCCGTCACGCCTTCCACGGCTCGGATGCGGGCCTGGTAGCTCAACGGCAAGGGGAAGACGAGCGAGATCGCGTTGCGCGTGACCAGGCGCGTGCTCGATGCGGCTTGCGCACCGGCGTACCACGCGTCGACGACGGTCTGCAGCAGCCCGAAGGAAACCACGGCGACCAGCAGTCCCACGACCGTGAGCAGCGTGCGCAGCCGGTGGCGCATGCTGTTTCGGACGATGAGCTTCAGGACGAACATGCGCTGGGTGGCCATGCCATCAGGATGCGGACGCCTGCGGCTGGGTGCTGAGCTCGCCCTTTTCGAGCTGGATCAGGCGGCGTGCGAAACGGGCCGCCTGTGCGTCGTGCGTCACCATCAGGATGGTCTTGCCGAGTTCCTGGTTCAGGCGTTGCAGCAACCCCAGCACCTCACCCGCGGAGACGCGGTCGAGATCACCCGTCGGCTCGTCGGCGACGATGAGTGCAGGGTCGGTGACGATCGCGCGCGCGATGGCGACGCGCTGCTGCTGGCCGCCGGAGAGCTCGGAAGGGTAGTGCGTCTTGCGATCGTCGAGCCCCACCATCGAGAGCGTCAGATCCACCCGCTCGCGCCGCTCGGCGCGCGAGAGCGCGGTGAGCAGCAACGGCAGCTCGACGTTCTCGAATGCACTCAATACCGGCATCAGGTTATAAAACTGGAAAACGAAGCCGATGTGGCCGGCGCGCCAATCCGCGAGCTCCGATTCGGACAGCACGGTGATATCGAGTCCGCCGACGTGCAGTTCGCCGCTGTCGGGCTTGTCGATGCCCGCGATGAGATTGAGCAGCGTGCTCTTGCCGGAGCCCGAAGGGCCCATGAGGGCGGTGAACTCGCCGGCCGCGACGTCGAGCGTGATGTCCGAGAGCACCGGCACGATCTGCCCGCCGCGGCGATACGCCTTGAACAGCTGGCGGATCGCGATGAAAGGCAGCGCCTGCTTCATGCCGCTAGTGTTCGCTGCCTGCGCGCTCAACCCGGCGTGGCCTGCAACGAAATCTTGTCGCCGTCGTGCAGCTTTTCGGACGGGTTCGCCACCACCTTGTCGCCGGGTGCGACGCCCTTGACCACTTCGAGCCAGTCGCCGAGCTTGTCGCCCGCTTCGATCGGGGTCTCGATGGCGCGATCCTCGCGCACGACGTACACCACGCGCCGGCCGTTGCGCTCGACGATGGCGCCGGGAGCGATCACGGTGCGCCGGGTGCGCAGCTCCGGCGGCAGCTCCTGCGACAGGAACGCCACCTTGGCGCTCATCTCCGGCAGCACGCGCGGGTCCTTGTCGATGAAGCGCACCTTCACCGTCACCGTGGCCTTGGCGCGGTCCACGGTCGGCACCATGCGCGCGACCACGCCGCGGAAGCGCGCGTCGGGCAGGGCATCGAGCTGGATTTCGCATGGCTGCTCGAGCCGCACCTTGCCCACGCTCGATTCGGACACGTCGGCTTCGACTTCCAGCGTCGACATGTCGGCCATCGTCACCACCGCAGCCTGCGATCCCAACGCCGAAGAAAACGGTGTGATGACATCGCCCACGTTGGCGTTCTTGGTGAGGACCACACCGTCGAACGGCGCACGGATGAGTGTCTGCTCGACTTCGACTTCGGTCGCGCGCAGGTTCGCCTGCGCCACGGCGATCGCGGCGCGCTGGGCGCTGATGCCGGCCTTCGCTTTGTCCAGGCGGGCGATGGCGGTATCGTGCGCGGCCTGCGATACGAACTTGCGCTCGAGCAGGTCGCTCGAGCGCTTGAACGCGCGTTCGGCTTCGTGCAGCTCGGCCTGCGCTTGTTCGAGATTCGCCTGTGCGAGCTTCACGTTGGCGGCGGCCTGCTCGCGCTTCGCGGTCACGTCGCGGTTCTCCAGGCGTGCCAACACCTCGCCCTGGTGCACGCTGCTGCCCTCGCGCACGCCCAGCCATTCGAGCCGTCCGGTTGCTTTCGAGGCGACCGCGGCCTTGCGTTGCGCGACCACGTAACCGGTCGCGTTGAGCAGCGTGTACGCCTGCGAGGGATACGCCGTGGCAACCGTGTAGGTCTCGACCGGCAACGGCGCAGTCGAGCGCCAGTAGATCGCACCGACGGCGATTGCGACCAGGACGAGCAGCCATGCGAGCCTGCGCGTCCAGCGACGTTGCGCGCGCGTTGCGGCGGCGCCGCGCTCGATGCGCAGCTTCGAGAGATCGGGTTCGGCCATCTTTCGTTCCGGGCTTGCTGCCGGCAGCGCCGCGCTCGCGGCATGTTGCCTCGTGCCTCCGAAAACTTGCAGGGGAAGCGGGATCGCAGGGCGCCGACGGGGGGCCTGGCGGTTCGCGCCGACGCTCGGGCCGGGTGCAATCGCGCCGCGACTGCGGTGCGCTCGCGTGGCCGGATTCTAACAGCCCGCCATACGGACTTTCGCGTCCGCTGCGTTCCGGTACGCGGCACGCGCGCTCGCTTTTCGGCGCGAATCACCTGCGTCGAGTGCCGTAAGGCGGCGCGGCGCGCTACCATCGGTCCGTCATACCTCTATTGTCAATGCGAGGAGTCATCATGCGAGTTGTCATCGGGCCGCTTGCGTTTGCTGCTTTGTTCGGCGCTTCTTCCGCTTTGGCCCAGTCGAGCGCCGCTGCGAGCTATCCCGTGAAGCCGGTGCGGCTCCTCCTGGGCCCGGGACCGGGCAGCGTGGCGGACGGATTGACGCGCGTCGTGGCCGCTGCCATGAGCGAGATGTGGGGCCAGCAGGTCGTGGTCGAGAATCGGTCGGGCGCCGGGAATACGATCGCGCCCGCTTACGTTGCCAAGGCAGCCCCGGACGGTTACACGCTGCACCGCTGCGGTGTGGGCGATTCGATCGCCCCGGCGTTGTACAAGAATCTTTCGTACAGCCATCTGCGCGACTTCGCCATCCTTGCGCGCATCGGCCTGTCGCCCAACATCCTGGTGATCCATCCCAGCATACCGGCGAAGAACCTCAAGGAGTACGTCGCGCTCGCCAAGACCCATCCCGGCAAGCTCGAGTACGGCTCGACCGGCCGCGGCTCTTCGCCGCAGCTTTCGTTCGAGCTTCTCAAGAGCATGTCGAAGGCGGACATCACGTTCGTGCCCTACAAGAGCGCCGCGCTGGCCCAGAACGACCTGTTGGCCGGCCGCATCTCGGCGCACATGTCGAACCTGCCCAATTACATCGCGCCGGTCAAAGGGGGCAAGGTGCGCGCGCTCGGCGTGACGACGGCCAAGCGCAGCGAATGGCTGCCGGAAGTGCCGTCGATCGCGGAGGCCCTTCCCGGCTACGACGTCTCTTCCTGGTACGGCGTCTGTGCGCCCGTCGGACTGGACAAGGCCATCCAGAAGAAGATCGAGACCGACGTGCTCAAGCTGCTCACCCAGCCGAAACTCAAGCAGCGGCTCACGGACATGGGTGTGATCGTGGAGCCTCTCGATTCGGTTGCCTTCACCGAGTTCTTCCGTGTCGAGACCGCCCGGTGGGCCAAGGTCGCGCGCGAAGCTGGGATCGAGCCGCAGTAACGACTGGCGCGTTGATCTAACAGTTTGTTGAAATTCGCAGATTTCGCGCACTTCTTCGGATGACGGCTGTCGATGATGGCATTGGGATCACCTGGGTAGGACGCGAACGATGCGCGGTTCGGATTTCATGCAGGACACGTTGTTTTCGACCCGAAGCCTCGAGAGCTTCGTTCCGGGCGATCATCCGCTGCGACCGATCCGAGAATTGGTCAACACGGCACTCGCGCAGATGGACCGGGTGTTCGAGGCGATGTACGCGAAGAGCGGGCGTGATTCGATCGCCCCGGAGAAATTGCTGCGGGCGCTGACGCTGCAAGTGCTCTATGGGATCCGCAGCGAGCGCCTGCTGGTGGAGCAACTGGGTTACAACCTGCTGTTCCGGTGGTTTGTCGGGGTATCGATCCAAGACGATCCCTGGGATCACTCGACATTCTCGAAGAACCGCGACCGGCTGATCGAGCACGAGACCTGCCGGGTACTGTTCGAGGAGGTGCTCGACCAAGCCCGGACCAAGGGATTGTTGTCCTCGGAGCACTTCTCGGTCGATGGCACGCTCATTCGAGCCTGGGCATCCCAGAAGAGCTTTATACCCAAGGATGGGGCGCCACCGCCTTCGAGCGGCTCGAAGAGTAACCCCGAGGTGGACTTCCGGGGTAAGCCGCGCACCAACGACACCCACGAGAGCCGCACCGATCCTGAATGTAGGCTCTATCGCAAGAGCAAGAACACCGAGGCCATTCCCTGCTACATGGGCCACGCGCTGATGGAGAACCGCAACGGCTTGGTGGTTGACCATCGTCTCACCGAGGCTAGCGGTACGGCCGAGCGCGAGGCTGCTCTGGAAATGCTGGCGGCACAGCCCGGGAACAGCCGCAAGACCGTGGGCGCCGACAAGGCCTACGACAGCGCTGATTTCATCGCGGCGTGCCGCACGATCGGTGTGACCCCACATGTGGCGCAGAACAACACTCGGCGCGCCAGCGCGATTGATGAACGCACCACCCGCCATCCGGGCTACGCGATCAGCCAAGTCGTGCGCAAGCTGATCGAGACAATCTTCGGGGATGCGAAGCAGCATGGGACGCTTCGTCAGTTGAAGCAGCGCGGTTTGGATCGAGCCGACCAGGTGTTCGCATTGGCAATGACAGTGGTTAACTTGCGCCGCCTGCCCAAGCTGATGGCCGACTCGGGATGAACGACAGCCAAGGTGCCTCCGATGCACGAAAAGCAACCTCGAACAATCCCACGAGGACTGCCAAGATGGCAGTTGGGAGCGCCTGATGAATCGATTCGTGTCCCTGTGAATCGTCATATGACCATTCCAGCGCTCATCTACGAGCGCTTTTCAACGAACTG
>JBOIEI010000351.1:0-7040 GCA_050741055.1 Burkholderiales bacterium
AGAAGGCGGAATGACGCGGCTTCAGGATCGACAGATCGCCCGGCTGCGGACATAACAGGGACACCAGCCTCCTGCCGAGGCGCGACTGCTCACAGCGTTGCAAAACCGCGTCGAAGTTCGCGCTCCAGTCGCCGAAGTTGTCATTCACGTAGATCGTCGGTATGCCTTCGGCGCGCGCCCGCTCCTTCAGCCGGCGGGTTTGCCCCGCCGCCGCCACGGCGCGCCGCGAGAGCCTGGCACCGCCATCGAAATCGAGCGTGTTGACGAAGTCGATGAGCAGCAGGGCTGGACGCAAGCGCACGAGCCTCTGACGTGGCGGCGGCGGCCGTGGCTACTGAACCGCCTGTTGCTTGCGTTCCTCGATCTGCTCGGCCAGGTGCTCGAGGTCGAGGCGCGCCTTGCGCACCTTCGGGAACATCTGCTTTTCTTCTTCCTTGATGTGATGCTCGACGTACTCGCCCAGGACCGTCACCTTGGCGTCGTACAGCTCATCGTGCGGCTGCATGCCCTGCAGCTGCGAGATAAGCTCCTTGGCCGAAGCATGCTCGACTTCCGCCTCGTCCATGAGATCCTGCTCTTCGACCGCCTCGCGCGCAGCGGGGTAGAAGATCTCTTCCTCGACCTGCGCATGCAGCGTGAGCTCCATGCAGATTTGCTGCACCAGCTCGGACTTCTCGGCGTCCTCCATCTTCTCCTTCGACTTCTCGAACTGCTTGAACATCTTGCGCACCTTGGCGTGGTCTTCGGTGAGAAGATTGATCGCGTTCGGGGCGCTGCGGCGGGAACGCGTCTTGGTCTTGGTGGGGCGGGCTGCGGTTCTCGGCATGGCTCTCTCCTGATGGGTTTGTTGCGGGCACCGCGAAGGTTGCACAAGCCATACCCGGCCTCGGGATTCCATCAGCATGCGGAACAACGTCCCGCTCGCTACGCCGGTTTCACCACCATGAGGTAGAAGACAGCTACGAAGCCTGCGAACGCCGGCACGCCCAACGCCGTCCAGAGATGGTGATAGCGCCAGAACCGGTCGGGCAGCGGAGCCCCGGCCGCTACCGCGGCTTGCGCCATTGCCGCCATTCGGATCTGCAGCCATACCACCGGCAGCCAGCAGAACATGGCGAGCAGGTAGAGCGCGATCGAGCCGAGGATCCAGGGCGCCCGCCAGTCGAATCCCGCCAGGTGAACCAGGTAGAAACCCGTGACCGGCTGCAGGATTCCGGTCGGCGTGGTGAAGAGCCAGTCGGCCATCACCACCTGCCGCGCGACCACGGCGATGGCGCGCGTATCCCGCGTGCGGTTGGTGAAGAACATGTAGAAGGCCGATCCGAGCCCGGTGCCGAAGAGCACGGTCGAGGACAGGACGTGCAGCCACTTGACGGTGAGGTAGTCCATGCGGCGGGCCTCAACCGCGGCGCTCGAGCTGGTGCAGCAGCAGGATCGACGCCAGCAGCGGCAGATTCTTCAGCACCGGGCCGAATGGATGCAGCCAGTACTCCGGCAGGGCAACGGTGATGACAAGGCTGTAGCCGACGATCAATGCCATCTGCAGCCGCCAGAGCACGACGCGGCGGCGCATCGATACGGTTGCGATGCCGAGCGCAAGATCGAGCGCCGCCGCAGCGTACAGAAACACCGGTGCCAGTGCACCCGTGATGCCGACGCGCGCGAGGAGGGCATAGCTTTGCTGCACCGGATATATCCCCAGCGACAACAGGCCCGTCACGATCCATACCAGCGCGACGCTGAAGCGCAGCACGGGCAAAAGCCAATTGAGCCGCGCCCAGTCGGCTGTCGCGCCGGCCTTATCCCCGTGCGCTGCGACGACGAGCGGCCAGATCGGGCTCGGCTCGCGTCCCAGCGCCGTCGTGCAGCCGTCGCTCGCTGCCGTGTTCCCGCGCTCGAGCATAGCCAGTGTCTCGGGGTCCAGTGGAATCCCGAGGGTGCGAGCCGTCAGACGCGCAAAACCACGCACCGTGCGCATCGGCACGCTCACGAAGCGCGGCTCGTCCAGTCCCATGCCGGCGCGCAGCCGGGCGAGCAGCCCGCGAACGCTGCAGGCCTCCGGACCGACCACGGCGATCACGCGGCGATCGAACTGCGCCGTTTCCAGCAAGCGCACGCACAGCTCGGCAAGATCCGCGACATGCGCCGGCTGCACGCGCTGGGCTCCGTCGCCCGGCAAAGGAACGAGCGGCAATGCAGCCAACGTGGCGAAGAAACGCGCGCTGGCCCCGCCCGCACCGAACACGAGCGAGGGCTGCAAGATGATCCAGTCCAGCGGCAGCCCCGCCAGGTGGCGGTCCGCCGCAGCCTTGCTGCGGTGGTAGCGGCTACTCGCAGCAGCATCCGCGCCAAGCGCGGAGATCTGGATCACCTTGCGCACACCCGCCGCCACGCAGGCGGAAAAGAGGGCGCTGGGCGCATCCGTATGCAGGGCGGCGAAAGTCTGCGTGCCGCGCTCGCGCAGGATTCCGACCGCGTTGACCACGGCGTCGACGCCTCGCAGCCGCGGCACCCAGGTCGCCTGCGTGAGGTCGGTGCGAAAGTCGCCGCGGATCTGGCATCGGTCGCTGTTCGGATCAAGCCGGCGCACCAGCTCGATCACCTCGTGCCCGGCCGCCGTCAACGCTGCTGCCAGGTGGCCGCCGATGAAGCCGCTCGCTCCGGTGATCAGGACGTTCAAGCCGACCGGGTGCCGGTGACCTCGGCCGGCTGCTGCGCCTGCATCTCGCCGGCGCGGGCGCGTTGTCGAGCCGAAGAACCCGAGCGTCTGTTAGCGCCGAGCACCCTCGCCCGCCGCTCGTTCACACGGCGGCGGCGTGCCACGAGTGCGAAGCCTGCCGCGAGCGCGGCGTAAACGCCGCACAGCGCCCGTCGCGAGAGATAGGCTTCCATCCCGGGCCGCAGGCGCCGCGGCACGGCATGGTAGTCCGTCAGGTAGGCCACCGCCGCATTGGCCCCGCCGCCCAGCCAGGCGTGGCGTGCGCGTTGTCGCAGGGAAGGCATCAGATTTCCGCGCGGTTGCAACCGCTCGCCGCTGCGCAATGGGCAGACCCGATGATCTTGATCAGGCGGACGGGCGCTGCGCGCCGGCCGGTTTCTGCAGCACCGGCGCGCGCCGGCTCGGCTCATGCAGGGTCCGTGCGACCGCGCGCAGGTCGCTCACCAGGTCATGGTAGGCCTCGGCGAATCGATCCTGGTCGCGCTGGCGCAGTACGTATGCCGGATGATAGGTCACTGCGACCTGCCGTTCGGGATGTTCGGGTGCGGTGTACACCGTGCCACGCAGGGTGGCGATGCGCACCGCGTGGCCCAGCACGGCGCGTCCCGCGGTCGCACCGAGGCACACGATCAGCCTGGGCTTCACCGCAGCGATCTCCGCACTCAACCAGCGATTGCACGCGTCGATCTCGCGCTGAGCCGGCGTCTTGTGGATGCGCCGCTTGCCGCGCGGCTCCCACTTGAAGTGCTTGACCGCGTTGGTGACGTAGACCTGATCGTGATGGATGCCGGCCTCATCGAGCGCCCGCCCGAGCAGCGCGCCGGCCGGGCCGACGAATGGATGCCCCTGCCTATCTTCCTCGTTGCCCGGTTGCTCACCGACAAGCATTACCGCCGCGGGAGCTTGGCCTTCGCCGAAAACCGTTTGCGTTGCATGGCGCCACAGGGGACAGGCCCGGCAACCTTCGGCTTCGGCACGCAAGCGTGATATCGATTCTGCGGGGCTCATGCAGCCGTCACTTCCATCCAGCTACCGCAAACGGAGCGATTCGCGGCGAAGCGCCGCGCTGCACCGCGTAACCAGCGGCCGAAAGCAAGAAGCTGTCGCTATCCCCGTGGTCGTGCGGTTGGGAGTTGGGCGGTCACGAAACCCATCCGTGGATGAGCGTCTTGCCGTCGAACGGTACAACCGTTCCGACTTTGCTTCAGAGATGCGACAGCCTCAGGCTAATCAGAGCACCCCATGTGCCCGCGGCGCGGGTCTGCGGGCGGCAGACCGTATGCGTGCCGGGGAAAGGACGCGCAATCCTGACCACCGGTTCGTAAGCCTTGCCGCGGAAGTGAGATTTCAGCGGCTCGTTCTACGTGCGCGGCGCTTTCTGCTGCTGGTCTTGCGGCTGCTGCTCTTCTTGCTGCTGCTCTTCTTGCTGCTGCTCTTCTTGGCGCTGCTTTTCTTGGCGCTGCTTTTCTTGGCGCTGCTTTTCTTCGACGCACCCTTCTTCGCCGGCACCTTCGCGCCCGCCCGGCGTGCCTCGGACAGCCCGATCGCGATCGCCTGCTTGCGGCTCTTCACTGTCTTGCCGGAGCGGCCGCTCTTGAGCGTGCCGCGCTTGCGCTCGCGCATCACCCTTGCGACTTTCTTCGATGCCCTCTTTCCGTACTTCGCCATTTGCGCTTCCTCCTCTCCATGGTTGCGACACGGCCGCGGCCTTCGCACATAGCATGCCTCGGGTTCCCGGGCGCGCGTCGTGCGGATTCTGTCGGTCGAGTGGTCTCGGGCGTCCCGGGGCCGTGACTTACGATACTTTCTCAAGGAGATGCCGCAATGGCGAAGAAGAAGGTGACCAAGGATGTCGAGCGCAAGGACAAGGATGCGAATCGCGATCCGATCAGCGGCGCGCCGGGCGCGCATCCAGTCGGTGTGGGTGTGGGCGCGGTCGCCGGAGGTGCGGCAGCCGGTGCTGCTACCGGCACGGTGGCGGGCCCGGTGGGTACGGCGGTGGGTGCGGCCGTAGGCGCAGTGGTCGGCGGCCTGGCCGGCAAGAGCGTCGCGGAAAAAATAGATCCGACGGTCGAGGACGCGTATTGGCGCGAGCACTACGTGCACGAGCCGTACTATGAAGAAGGCCGTGCCTGGGACGACTATGCGCCCGCCTATCGCGCCGGCTACGAAGGCCGCAGTCGCTACTATACCGAGCCGCGTACGTTCGAAGAAGTGGAACGAGACATCGAGGCCGAATATAACCGACGGCGCTCAGCCAATGGCTTGTCATGGGACAAGGCGCGGCGTCCGGCGCGTGCGGCCTGGGACCGAATCGAGCACGTCATGCCTGGCGACGCCGATCGAGATGGACGTTGACCTAGCCTGAATCTGCCCCTGCCCGCATCAGCGGGTAGGACGAACCTCCCGCGCTACTCTCTGGAAGAGCGTCGAAGCGCTTGCGGGCCACGGTAGCGGCAAAAAAGCCGGCGTTCGCGCCGGCTTTTTCGTATCCGATCAGCCCACGGGCACGCGGCCGATGTCAACCGGCCCGGTCGCCGAGTTCCATGGTACGCGGTGCTTCGGCGTTCTCACCCCGTTGCTGGTCGGGGAGATCGAGCATCAGCAGTACCGCGCTCGGCGCCGCGGAGCGCGCGCCGGCGTCCCACAGGAACTCGCGTTCACGCACCACGAAGCGCGAACGCGGTCCTCCGCGCGCGATGCCGACGAAGTCGCCCACCTGCGGCAGCGTCTCGCCGGAGGGAAAGGAAAAATGCAGCTCGATACCCAGCGCCTCGGCGCGAGCGCTGGCGGTTTCGGTAAACAGACACTGAACTCGGTGGGCGCGGCCTTCCATTGGCGTGTCCTCTTACAAAGATGGCGAATGCCCGCCGGCTTGCACGCACTGCACCCGCCCCACTCGATTTCACGTCTCCACGAGCACGGCAGCGGCATCTGCACGCGCCTCGCCGTCTGCGCGGCTGCCTGCATCCGCATCGACGCGCGTCGCGCTCTACTTTCCGCTAATTCCCGCCTGCTTGATAACTTTTGTCCACTGGTCGCGCTCCGCGAGCATATGCTGGCGGAATTGCGCGGGCGAGCTGCCGACCGCCTCGGAGCCGTCCCCGACGAGTCGCTTCACCATCTCCGGCTCGTGCATGACCTTCACGATCGCGCGATTGAGCTGATCGACCACCGGGCGCGGCGTCCCGGCCGGGGCAAGCACGCCGTACCAGTTGGTCACCACCACGCCTTTCACGCCCGCCTCCGCCATGGTCGGAAGATCCGGGACCGCCGGCGCGCTTGGGCAGCGTGACGGCGAGCGCGCGCAGCCGCCCTGCCTTGACATGCGCCTGCGACGAGACGATGGTCGGAAACGACAGGGACGACTAGGATACGATTGTGCCTGTGCGGCAACGCTGCCGAGCGCAGTGAGCGTGCATAATGCCACGACCCGGCGCGTGCGGCCAGCCGAACTTGGCCGCGAGGCGCGGGCCGAACCGGAACCTGTGCATCCTTACACCTCCAGAAAATCGGCGAGGATGTCTTGTTCGGAACCGCTGTTCAAGCCGAGGCCGTACGTCGAAGCCTTGCGCTCAGGCCCATACGGCCCGCGAGACGGCAGCGAAGGACGCCGCGGATCCGCGCTCGCCGGAACGACGGGGGCAATCGACATGCCTGTCCTGGACGTCGCCGAGAGACCGGGAACTTCAGTTGCAGTCGTGCATCCCATCCGGTACATCGACGCCAGCTGACAAGGACATCAAGAGGAAAGGCGGGAGGCGGGGGGCCAGTCCCAGATTGGTCCAGCCCGGCCGATCAACGTGCTGACCGATCACGACATCTACCTCTTCCGCGAGGGCACGCATAGCCGGCTTTATCGCCATCTCGGCTGCCACTTCGGCAACCAAGACGACGCGTCCGGCGCGCACCTCGGGGCGCATTTTGGTGTATGGGCGCCGAATGCGCGCCACGTCGCCGTCATCGGCGAATGGTCCGACTGGCGACCCGATGCCCATCCGCTCGTGGCTCGCGCCGACAGCTCCGGCATCTGGGATGGATTCGTTGCCGGCGTCCGGCCCGGCCAGGCCTACAAGTACCGCATCGAATCGCAGCAGCAAGGACACGTCGGCGAAAAAGCAGACCCGCTGGCGTTCTACGCCGAGCAGCCGCCGGCCACGGCATCGCGCGCATGGAATCTCGACTACAAGTGGGACGACGCCGACTGGATGCAGCGACGCGCACGCGCCAACGCGCTCGATGCGCCGATGTCGGTCTACGAGCTGCATCTCGGCTCGTGGCGGCGCAAACCCAACGGCGACTGGCTCGGCTATCGCGAAGC
>JBOIEI010000352.1:0-6527 GCA_050741055.1 Burkholderiales bacterium
TCGGCCTTCGCCAGCTGCTCGCGCTTGAGCGCCTCGGCCTTCTGCCGTTCCCTCTCCCGTTCCTCGTGCTCGCGCCGCGCCTTCTCCTGCTTCTCCTTCTCCAGCGCGATGTCGGGCCAAACGACCGGCTTCGGCTCCGGCGCGGGCTTGACCTCGACCTTGGGCTGCGGTGGCGGCGGAGGCGGCGGCTTCACTTCCGGCTTCGGTTCGATCTTGGGCGGCGGCGGAGGCGGAGTCTTCTCCTGCGGCAGCGGTGGAAGATTGTTCCAAAGCTCGACTTCGACCGTAGCCGGTGCGCGATGCTGCCAGCTCACGCCGAGCACGAGCAGCGCGAAGAAGGCGATGTGCACCACCACCGCCAGCACCCCGGAGGTGATCTTCCCCGGTTCGTCGCGGTCTGCAGTCCAGTTCATCAGCGCGGCTTCGCGAGCAGCCCGACCTTGCTGACCTGGTTCTGCTGCAGCATGTCCATCACGTTCAGGACCGCTTCGTAGCGCACGCTCTTGTCGGCGGCGATGACGACGGCCTGCTCCGGGTTTTTCTGTTGCTTTTCGCGGATCGCCTGCAGCAGGCGGGCCCGGTCCATGCGCACCTCGTCCGCTTCCTGCTGGCTGCGGTCGCGCAGCCAGATGCTCTCATCGGCGCGAATGCTGACCTCCATCGGCGCAACCGCCGCCTGACTCGACTTGGCGACCGAAGGCAAGTCGACCTGGCCGGGATTCACCAGCGGCGCGGTCACCATGAAGATCACCAGCAGCACCAACATGACGTCGATGTAGGGCACGACGTTGATCTGGTTCATGAGCCGGCGGCCGCTGCGGCGCTCGATCAGCATGGCAGGACCCGGCTCAGGCGGCTGCCTGGCGCTGCAGGATGTTGGAGAACTCTTCCATGAAGCTTTCGAAGCGCGTGGCGAGCCGGTTCACGTCGCCCGCGAACCGGTTGTAGGCCACCACGGCCGGGATCGCTGCGAAGAGGCCCATGGCGGTCGCGATCAGCGCTTCGGCGATGCCCGGCGCGACCTGCGCCAGTGTCGCCTGCGCGACGTTCGCCAGCCCGCGGAAGGCGTTCATGATGCCCCACACGGTACCGAACAATCCGACATAGGGGCTTACCGATCCCACCGAGGCGAGGAATGACAGATGCGATTCCAGCAGCTCGACTTCCCGCTGGTAGGTTGCGCGCATCGCGCGCCGTGTGCCGTCCATGACCGCGGCGATGTCGTGGCCGGGCCGGCGCAGCTTGGAGAATTCGCGATAACCGGCTTCGAAGATGCGCTCGAGGCTGCCCGAACCGTGGCGAGAATTCACCGCCGCCTGGTAGAGCTCGTTCAGGTTGCCGCCCGACCAGAAGTCCTTCTCGAACTCGTCGGTCTGCCGGTGCGCGCGCCGCAGGTTGTAGTACTTGCGGAAGATGTAGTACCAGGAGAACAGGGACGCGAGCAGCAGCCCTGCCATGACCAACTGGACCAGTACGCTCGCATTCGCGATGAGGCTTACTACGGAAAGATCCTGCGTGACTGCGACGTTCATTCGGTTTTTGGCCGCCCCGAGGATCGGTCCGCAAGCAGCTCTCGCAGACTGCGCGGAAGACGGACCGGAAGGAACGAGTCGATATTAACACAGGCCAATTTGACGCTGGCTTCGAGCAGACGTTCATTGTCGCGTGCGATGTGCTGCTCCATCTCGACCCGGCTTGCGGCTACGCCCAGTCGGGAGGTGACGACAATCAATTCGTCATCCAGACGCGCCGGGCGCAGGAACTCCGCCGCAATGGCGCGCACGACGAACACCACGCCCTCGCGTCGCGCGAGCTCCTGCTGATCGCATCCCAGAGCACGCAGCAATTCCGTACGGGCGCGCTCCAGATATTTGAGGTAATTCGCATAGTAGACAATGCCGGCACCGTCGGTATCTTCCCAATAGACGCGCAGCCGCCAGCGAAAAACGGGCTCATCGTCTGCGCGCTCAAGAGTCATGGCAGATGCATAGTGCGCGGGCGCAACGCCGCGGCCCAGGCATGGATTGCGTGTTCATGCTCAAACGCATGCCATCCTCGAACGGGTCGATGGCTTCCGATCCTCGTACAAACGCGCGCGCGAGACAGCGGTTGACGCGTAGCTTCACCGACTTCTGCTAACGTAGCGGCTGATCCCAGAGGTCCGGCGTCGAATTCGGCCGCGGCGCGGCCAGGCCGAAGTGCCGGTAGGCGCTGGGTGTGGCGATGCGGCCACGGGGTGTGCGCTGCATGTAGCCTTGCTGGATCAGGTACGGCTCCAGCACGTCCTCGATCGTGTCGCGCTCTTCGCCGATCGCGGCGGCGAGATTGTCCACGCCCACCGGCCCGCCGGCAAAGCGCTCGATCACGGCCAGCAGGAGCTTGCGATCCATCAAATCCAGGCCCAGCGGGTCGACGTCGAGCATGTGCAAGGCCGCATCCGCCACCTCCCGCGTAACCGCGCCCTCGGCTCTCACCTGGGCGAAATCGCGCACACGGCGCAGCAGCCGGTTGGCCACGCGCGGCGTACCGCGCGAGCGGCGGGCGATCTCGGCCGCTCCGTCGGCATCGACCGCAACATCGAGCAAGCTCGCGGATCGGCGCACGATAGTGCACAGCTCCTGCTCGTTGTAGAACTCGAGCCGCGCCACGATGCCAAAGCGATCGCGCAAGGGATTGGTCAGCATGCCTGCGCGCGTCGTGGCGCCGACCAGCGTGAAGGGCGGCAGATCGAGCTTCACCGAGCGCGCGGCCGGGCCTTCGCCGATCATGATGTCGATCTGAAAATCCTCCAGCGCCGGATAGAGGATCTCCTCCACCACCGGCGACAAGCGATGGATCTCGTCGATGAAGAGCACGTCCATCGGCTCGAGGTTGGTGAGCAACGCGGCGAGATCCCCGGCGCGCTCGAGCACGGGCCCGGAGGTCTGGCGCAGGTTGACCCCCATTTCGCGTGCGACGATGTGGGCGAGCGTGGTCTTACCCAGCCCCGGCGGTCCGAACAGCAGCACGTGGTCGAGCGGCTCCTTGCGCCGCCGCGCCGCCTCGATGAAGATGCCGAGCTGTTCGCGCACCTTCTCCTGCCCGACATAGTCGGCGAGAAGCCGCGGCCGCAGTGCGCGCTCCAGCGCCTCTTCCTGCGACGACGCGTGCGCGGCCGAGATAAGCCGGTCGGGTTCTAGCATGATGCGCGATTGTAGGCCGGCCGCGCGCGCCGAACCACAGGCAGCCGGGTGATTACGCCTTCGACAGCAGCCGCAGGCACTGGCGGATCGCTTCGCCGACCGAAGACGAGGGCTCGATCTGCTTCACCGCCCAGGCGGCTTCCTTGTCGTTGTAGCCCAGGGCCAGCAAGGCGTTCAGGACGTCGCTCCCCGGGGCGACGGCGGGTGCACCCGAATGCGCGGCCGCCGCTGTGGCGGGCAGCTTGTCGCGCAGTTCCAGCAGCAACCGCTCGGCGGTCTTCTTGCCGATGCCGGGGATCTTCACCAGGCGAGCGCTGTCCCGCGCGCTCACCGCCTGCTGCAGGTCGGTCACCGAAAGGCCCGATAGCACCGACAAGGCGGTACGCGCCCCGATTCCACTGATGCGCAGCAGTTGGCGAAACGCCGCGCGCTCGGCATCGGTGCCGAAGCCGAACAGCAGATGCGCATCCTCGCGCACAACCAGGTGCGTATGAAGCATGACCTCGGCCCCGGTTTGCGGCAGGTTATAGAACGTGCTCATCGGCACGTCGACCTCGTAGGCCACACCGCGCACGTCGACCAGGATCTGCGGCGGATTCTTCTCCAGCAGTACGCCGTTGATGCGTCCGATCACGCCGCTGTGCCTCGCGCCACCAGCCGGCCGCGCTTGAGCCGATAGCCTGCGGTGGCGAAGCGTCCCAGGCCCTGGCCGCCATGCGCATGACAGATCGCGCACGCGAGCGCGTCGGCCGCATCGGCTCCCGGCGCAGCGGCGAGACTCAACAAACGGCGCACCATCTCCTGCACCTGGCCCTTGGCCGCGTGCCCGCTGCCGACCACGGCTTGCTTGATCTGCAGCGCGGTGTACTCCGCCACCGGCAATCCAGAGAGCACGGCGGCGCAAATCGCGGTGCCTCGCGCCTGCCCCAGCAGCAAGGTGGATTGCGGATTGACGTTGACGAACACCTGTTCGATCGCGACCTGGTGCGGGGCATGGCGCGCGATCACCTCGCTCAAGCCCTCCAGGATGCTCTTCAGGCGCACCGGCAGCTCGGATCCGACGGAGCGCACGCAGCCGCTCGCGACATAGACGAGGCGATTGCCGTCCCGATCGAGGACGCCGTAGCCGGTCGTTCGCAGGCCGGGATCGATGCCGAGGATGCGCGTGATGAATGCTCCCTGCACTATGCTCGTTTCGAGCTCCGGCCCGCACACTTGACGTCACTCCCGCGCAGGCGGGAGCCCAGGGAAAATCGATACCGCGCTACATGGATGCAGCCGCCGCCAATCCTGGATTGCCGCTTGCGCGGGAATGACGTTCGCTTTCGCATCCCCGCAGCGGTCACTCATCGATCGCCGCGGTCGTATAGACCTCTTGCACGTCGTCGATGCCTTCCAGAGCGTCGAGCAGGCGCTGCATCTTGGCGCCGTCGTCGCCCCGCATCGCAGTTTCGTTCGTGGGCTTCATGGTGATATCCGCCAGCTCGGGCTTGAAGCCACTCTTCTCCAGCGCCGCCTGCAGGGCCATGAAATCGTGCGGCGCGCTGATCACTTCGATGCTGCCGTCATCGTTGCTCACGACGTCCTCGGCGCCCGCTTCGAGCGCCACTTCCATCAGCTTGTCCTCGTTCGTCCCTGGCGCGAACACGAACTGGCCGCAATGTTTGAACAGAAAGGCGACCGAGCCGTCCGTGCCGAGATTGCCGCCGTGCTTGCTGAACGCGTGCCGCACTTCCGCCACCGTGCGAGCGCGATTGTCGGTGAGGCAATCGACCATGACGGCGGCACCCGCGATGCCGTAGCCCTCGTAGCGGATTTCTTCGTAGCTCACGCCTTCGAGGTCGCCGGTGCCGCGCTTGATGGCGCGCTCGATGTTGTCCTTGGGCATGTTCTCGTCTTGTGCCTTGTCGATCGCAAGCCGCAGTCGAGGATTGGAGTTGGGATCGGCGCCGCCCAGCTTCGCCGCAACGGTGATCTCCTTGATGAGACGGGTGAACACCTTGCCGCGTTTTGCATCCTGCGCGGCCTTCTTGTGCTTGATGTTCGCCCACTTGCTATGACCGGCCATGATTCCTTATTCCAAAACGATTACCCGGGTAAGCGCGCGCCAAGTCCTCGTTACCCGGTTGATATAATGAAAATCTTAGCATGGGGAGCGCGATGCCAGAACCGATCCTGATCGGCAAGTGCGAACACGAGCTGTATTTGCTGCCGGCGCTGGCCAACCGGCATGGCCTGATCGCGGGAGCCACCGGCACCGGCAAGACGGTGACGCTGCAGCGCCTGGCCGAGGGGTTCAGCGCGATCGGCGTGCCGGTGTTCTTGGCCGACGTGAAGGGCGATCTCTCCGGCATCAGCCAGGCGGGCAAGCCGGTCCCGAAGATCGCCGAGCGCGTGGCGCAGCTCGGCCTGGACCCGTTTCCGTATCGCGCCTGCCCGGTCGTATTCTGGGATGTGTTCGGCGCGCAAGGGCTACCGGTACGCGCGACCGTCTCGGAAATGGGGCCGTTGCTCATGGCCCGCATGCTCAATCTGAACGCGACCCAGCAGGGCGTGCTGACCGCGGTCTTCAAGATTGCCGACGATTCCGGCTTGCTGCTGCTCGACCTGAAGGACTTGCGCGCCATGCTCACGTTCGCGGGCGACAATGCGGCGCAGTTCAAGACCCGTTACGGCAACATCTCGACCGCCAGCGTCGGCGCCATCCAGCGCGGTTTGCTCGAGCTCGAGCACCAGGGCGGCGAGGCGTTCTTCGGCGAACCGGCGCTCGACATCGCGGACCTGATGCAGACCGACCCCGACGGGCACGGCATCGTCAACGTCCTGGTCGCCGACAAGCTCATCAACGCGCCCAAGGTCTACGGCGTGTTCCTGCTGTGGCTGCTCTCGGAGCTGTTCGAGAACCTGCCCGAGGTGGGCGACCCGGATAAGCCCGAGCTCGTGTTCTTCTTCGACGAAGCCCACCTGCTATTCGACGATGCGCCGCAGGCGCTGCAGGACAAGATCGAGCAACTCGTTCGGCTCATCCGCTCCAAAGGCGTGGGCGTCTACTTCGTGACGCAGAATCCGCTCGACGTTCCGGAGACGGTGCTGGGGCAACTCGGCAACCGGGTCCAGCATGCGTTGCGCGCCTTCACCCCGCGCGACGAGAAGGCGGTGAAGACGGCCGCGAGCACCTTGCGGCGCAATCCCAAACTCGATGTCGAGCGTGCCATCACCGAGCTCGCGGTGGGCGAAGCACTGGTTTCTCTGCTGGACGATAAAGGACGGCCGCAAATGGTGGAGCGCGCGCTGATCGCCCCGCCGGGCAGCCGTATCGGCCCGGCCACGGCGCAGGAGCGCTCC
>JBOIEI010000353.1:0-1526 GCA_050741055.1 Burkholderiales bacterium
CTACTGGGATCCGGTCATCGCCCCCTCCGGCGCGCAGTTCTACACGGGAGCTCTGTTCCCGGACTGGAAGGACAATCTTTTCATCGGCGCGCTCAAGGAGCGGCGCTTGGTGCGGCTCGTGATCGAAGGCGATCGGGTGCGCGGCGAGGAGCATCTGCTGGCCGACCGCGGCCAGCGCGTGCGGGACGTTCGCGAGGGGCCCGACGGCGCGCTCTACGTGGTGATCGACGAATCGGACGGCGAGCTGTGGAAGATCGTGCCGAAGCGCTGAGCCGGCAGGTCGAGCTCAATTCGGGTATGAGAGTTGCGTTGCGCGACCACGCTTCACGGAGATCGAGAAGCGTGCCGCGGAGGCTGGATGCAAGCTGCATGCAGGGGGATTCGGGAAGCGATGCGGCCAGCCATGCGAAGGCCCACGCCCTTGCGCGCCTGGTTCGGCATCTGTCTCGCGCTTTCTCTGCTCTGCGCCGGCTGCAACGTTACCGAAGACGACACGATAGGGCACGTGTTCTCGCGCTTCTTCATCGACCGGCCGATCTTCTCCACCGTCGTGTCGATCGTCATCGTGCTGATCGGCGGGGTGTCGCTCGCCACGCTTCCGGTGGCGCAATTCCCCGAAGTCTCGCCGCCGACCGTGACCATCAGCGCCACCTATCCGGGCGCGAGCGCGGAGGTCATGTCCGACGTCGTGGCCGGACCGATCGAGGAGCAGGTGAACGGCACCGAAGGCATGCTCTACATGAGTGCGACTTCGGGCACGGGTTCCGCGTCCATCACGGTGACCCTCGACATCGGCACCGATCCGGCCGATGCCACGGTCGACATCAACAACCGGGTGCGGGTCGCGGAGCCGCGCCTGCCCGAGGAGGTCCGCCGCCTGGGCGTGGTGGTGCGCGAACGCTCCACCAACATCGTGCTGATCGCCTCGCTGCTGTCGCCCGACGGGCGCCACAACGCGGTCGAGCTCACCAACTACTCTCAGCTGAACGTCATCGACGAGCTCAAGCGCATTCCCGGCGTGGGCGATGCCTCCCTCTTCGGCACCCAGAATTACGCCATGCGCATCTGGGTCCAGCCCGACCTGATGCGCCAGTATGCACTGACGACCTCCGACATCGCAGCCGCGATCGGCGAGCAGAACTCGCAGTTCGCGGCCGGCCAGATCGGCGCACCGCCCAACGACGGCAAGGTGCCGTTCACCTACACCGTCACCACCAAGGGCAGGCTGCTGGAAACGAGCGAGTTCGAGAACATCGTGCTGCGAGCGAACCCGGACGGATCGCTGCTGCGCCTGAAGGACGTGGCGCGCGTCGAGCTGGGTGCGCAGGGCTACGACTTCATCGGCAAGGTGAACGGACAAACCGCCGTCAACATGGGGGTGTATCTGCAGTCGGGCGCGAACGCGCTCGACGTCGCGGCGGCGGTTCGCGCCCGGCGCTGGCGCGGTGGAGTCACCTCGGACCTCGACTATCGCCAGGCCGAGGTCGCGCTGCAGAATGCCGCGGCCGTCATCACGAACCTTGAGC
>JBOIEI010000354.1:0-7539 GCA_050741055.1 Burkholderiales bacterium
GGGGAAGGCGTGCAAACCCCGCAGGCATTCGCGGCGGTACCGGACCACTGGGTTTTCATGGCGCTTTACACGGGGCTCAGCATGTTCTTGGCGCTGGTGTTGCATCTGCTGCTGCTGCGCAGCCGACGCGGGATGGCGGGCCCACGGGGCGGCGCCGGCGAGGTTGTCGCGCCATGAGTCAGGCGGCCGAAGCACCCAGCCTATGGATCGGGTTGGACGGCCCGGGGGCGGCCCGGGAACGCCTGCGCAAGGCAGTCGTCGGGCTCACGCGCGCGCGACACCTGCAGATCCTCGTCGATCACGCGTTCGGCGGCTTGCTGGCGGGCCTTTGCCTGGCGACGATCGCAGTACTGGCGGCACGTCAGGCCTCTTCGTCCTACCCGACCTGGCCGCTGGCCGGGCTTGCGGTCATCCTTGCCGTTGCGGCTGCCCTCGTGCTGGGCTGGTGGCGGCGGCCCGATCCGCTCGACGTCGCGATCCGCGCCGATCTGATGCTGCGGCTGAAACAGCGCCTGAGCACGGCGTGGGAGCTCATGAGCGTCCACGGCGACGACGAGCTGGCCGATCGGCTAGCGGTGCAGGCGGTCAGGGCCGGGATTCCGGCCCGTGCCGGGACGGTGTTTCCGCTGCGGATCAATCGCGCCGGTTGGCTTGCGCCGCTGGCGGCCACGGCGCTGCTGCTGGTAAGCGTCGTCGATCTCATTGGGGTGCAACCGTCCGCGCCTCGCCAGGTGGACGAGCAAGTGGTGGGCGAAGGTCAACGCCTGGGCGCGTTCGGACGCGAAATGCAGGCACGGGCACAGCGCGACAAGTTGCCACGAAGCCAACGGCAAGCCGATCGGCTGGAGCGACTGGGTGCGCACATGGAAAGCGGCGCGCTGTCCCGGGATCAGGCCTTGGGGCAGCTCGGGCGGATGGTGGAGTCGCTCGACCAGGAGCGGATGCAGGCGCGAGGCGAGGCGAACCGCGGCGAGCGCAGCGGCCAGCGCGCGCCGAATGCACAACGCTCGGCCATCGGCCCCGATCTGAATGCCGGAGCGATGCTCGAGCGCATGCAGCGTGGCGCGCTGGATCGCAGCGACACAGCCGCATTGGCCCAGCGTCTGGACGAGCTCGCGCGTGCGGGCATTCCGCGCAAGGAGATGCAAAGCGCGCTGGAACAGCGTGAGGCCGGCGCCGACGAAGCGCTGAGGGAGATCCTGGAGAAGCTGGAGCGGTGGGAGCGCGCGCTCAAGGAAGACAAGGAATTGAGCAACGCGCTCGAACAAGTGCGCCGATCGCAGGAGAGTCTGGGCAGCCCGCGGGCCTCCTCCGAGGATCCGAACAGCGCCTCGGCCGCGATCGACTGGGACGCAGACGAGCGTGCAGACCGCGAGGCCAGCAGCGCCGCGGGCGCGCGCACCGAGTCACGCACGGACAGTCCGAGCCGCGCGCGGTCCGCGCGCGGCGGCTCGCACGCCAATTCGAGCCCGGCAGGCGAGCGGGCGGAAACGCCGTTGCAGCCGGAGGTCGATGCTAGCGCGCGGGTCCTGAGACCCGAGGGGCAGTTGCGCGAAGGTCGGGAATTCACTACCCAGGGCCGAATGCTGCCCAGGGCGAACCGGCCGAGCGTGGAGCAGGTGGAAATGGGGAGCGAGTTTGCGGCGCAGGCGGAAGCGGTGCTTTCCCGGGAGCAATACCCGGAGCACTACAAGGAGTTCGTCCGCCGGTATTTTCTCAATCTGAGCCAGGGCGCGCGCGTTTCACCGCAGCAGCAGCCTCCGGCACGCGAGGCGCAACGGTGAATGACGAGACACGCCTGTCAGCTGCGCACGAGCAGCTGAATGCACTCAGACGCCAGATCGGACGGCGCATCGTCGGCCATCACGACGTCGTCGACGGCCTACTCGCCTGCCTGCTCTGTTCCGGCCACGTGCTGCTCGAAGGTGTGCCGGGCCTGGGCAAGACGCTGCTGGTCAAGACGCTGAGCGATGCACTGCACCTGGAATTTGCACGCATCCAGTTCACGCCCGATCTCATGCCGGCGGACATCATCGGCACCCAGGTGGTGCTGCAGGACGACGAAGGCCGGCGTCACTTTCATTTTCAGCGCGGCCCGGTGTTCACCCAGCTGCTGCTGGCGGACGAGATCAACCGCGCCACGCCGAAGACCCAGTCCGCGCTGCTGGAGGCCATGGAGGAGAAGCGCGTCACCGTCGGGCGCAGCGGGCACGCGCTGCAGGAACCGTTCATGGTGCTCGCGACCCAGAATCCGATCGAGATGGAGGGCACCTATCCGCTGCCCGAAGCCCAGCTCGATCGCTTCCTGCTGAAGTTGAATGCCGCCTATCCCGACGCCGACGAGCTGTCGCAGATCGTCGATCGCACCACGGGCTGGCCGATGCCGTCGGTCGAGCCGGTGCTGAGCGCGGGCGACGTGATGGCGCTGCGCGAGCTGGTGCGCTCGGTGGTGCTCGCCGCTCACGTCAAGGACTACGCCATTCGCATGGTGCTCGCCACCCATGCCGGCAACGCCGAGGCGACGCCCATGGTTCGGCGCTACGTGCGTTACGGCGCGAGCCCGCGCGGGCTGCAGGCCATCGTGCTCACCGCCAAGGCGTTGGCGTTGTTCGCCGGGCGCATCAACGTGAGCTTCGACGACCTGGCCGCTGCCGCTCCGGCGGCACTGCGCCATCGCCTCCTGCTCAATTTCGAGGGCGAGGCCGAAGGGATCGCCGTGGAAGATCTGATCGCGGAGGTCGTGCGCGAAACGCCGACCGTGCTCGGGAAGGCGCACGCCTGACCGGAGACCCCATGGCGATGACGCCTCGCACTGCACCCGCCGCCGGGCGCGAGCTCGTCTTCGACGACGCATTCCTGCACAAGCTGGAGCAGCTCGAGCTGCTGGCGCGCAAGATCTTCCGCGGCCTGCTGCGCGGCGAGCGCACGACCTCGCGCCGTGGGCGCGGGCTCGAATTCTCCGACTTCAGGCACTACTGGCCGGGCGACGACTTCCGCCACATCGACTGGAACATTTACTCGCGGCTGGACCAGCTGTTCCTGAAGCTGCACGCCTCCGAGGAGGACGTGACGCTGCACCTGATCGTGGATAGCAGCGCCAGCATGGCGTTCGGCGAGCCGTCGAAGTTCGATCATGCGCGCAGGCTCGCCGCCGCGCTCGCCTACATCGCGCTCAACAATCTCGATCGGGTCGCGGTGAACGCCTTCGCCGGCGCGCTGGGGGCAAGCCTTCCGCCCACCAAATCGCGCCGGCATGTGGCCCGGCTGCTCGCTTTCCTCGCGAGCCTCCCCTGCGCGGGGCCAACCCGCTTCGGCACGGCGCTGCGCGAGTTCGCGACGCGGACGCGCAGCCCGGGATTGGTCTTCCTCATCTCGGACCTGCTGGGGCTGAGCGAGGTGCAGGACGGCATCGAGGCACTGCGCCATGGCGGTCATGACGTGGTGGTGATCCAACTGCTGGCGGAGTCGGAGATCGACCCGCCGCTGGACGGTGCGGTGCAGATCGTGGATGCGGAGACCGGGAACGAGCTCGAAGTAACGGTCGACCCGGAGCTGCGCCGGCTCTACCGGCAAAGGCTCGAACGCCAGCTGCAGGAGATCGAGAGCTTCTGCCGGCGGCGCGGGGTGGAATACCTGCGCGCCAGCACCGCGATCGGGTTCGAGGACGTGGTGCTCAAGTATCTGCGCCAGGGAACGCACCTGCGATGATCCAGCTCGCCTATCCGCTGGCGTTGCTGTCGCTCGTGGCCATTCCGCTGCTGCTCGCCCTGCATCTGCTGCGGCCGCGGCGCGTGCGTGTGGTCGTCTCCACGATCGCGCTGTGGCAGGCGGCGCTGAGGGACCGCGAAGGCGGTCACGGCTTTCGCCGGCTGCTGCGCAACCTGAGCCTGCTGCTGTTGCTTGCGGCTGCCCTGGTGCTGGGTCTCGCGCTCGCCGGCCCGCAGTGGTTGACCAGCGCGACCCAGGAAGCCGACATCGTGCTGGTGCTCGACGTGAGCGCGAGCATGAAGACCCGCTCGGGTATCGGCGCCACACGCTTCGACCAGGCGCTTGCCGAGGCGGCCAGCATCGTGGACCGTCTGCCTCGCAACGGGCGCATGCTGGTGATGACCAGCGGGCGCAAAGCGCAGCTTCGCACCGGCTTCGAAACCGATCGTGGCGCACTGCGCCGCGCGCTGGCGGAGCTTCGGCCCGGCGACGAGGCCGGGCAGCCACGCGCAGCGCTGGCGCTCGCGCTGGCGCTGGTCCGTGGCCGCAGCGACGCTCGCATCTACTTCCTGACCGACGGCGCCTTCGAGCCCGACGTCGACCCCGGCTCGCCCGATGTGGTGTTTCGCGTCGTCGGCGGGCCTGCGCGCAACGTGGCCATCACGCGCTTCGACCTGCGCCAGGAGCAGGGCAGCGAAGACCGCTATCAGGTGCTGCTGGGGGTGCGCAACTACACCGACGCGCCGATCACCGTGCCGGCAAGCGCGAGCCTGGATGGCCGCGAGCTTTTCATGCGCACGCTCGAGGTAGCGCCGCAGGCCGAGCAAACGCTGGTGCTGCCGTTCGCGGGTCGCGCGCTCGGACAAGCGACGGCGCGCATCGACCCGAGCGACGACCTCGCGGCCGACAACCAGGCGTTCGCAACGGTGAATGCGCCCGAGCGGCTCCGCGTGCTGTTGTTGAGCCGCGGCAATTTCTATCTCGAGAGCGTGCTCGAAGCGTTGCCGAATGCGGAAGTCGTCAAGCGCGAGGGGCCGGGCAGCGAGGACATCGCCCAGCTCGCCCGCAGTCACGACGTGGTGGTGTTCGACGGCATCGCTGCGCCGGAATTGCCGCCCGGCAATTTCCTGCTCGTGGACACCGTGGCACCGGGCTTGCCCTTCTCCGATGCGGGCCGGGTAACGCAGCCGGCCATTCTCGGCAGCGGGCCGAGCGCGCTGATGCGTAACGTCGACCTGGCCGCCGTTCGAATCGACCAGGCCCGGCGCGTGGCTGTCGACGCGCGCGCCTTCGGGCTGCAGCGCCTGTTCTGGTCGAAGGAAACGGACCTGGCCCTCGCCTTCATCGACGAGCGCCGCAAGCTGGTCTATCTCGGTTTCGACCTCACCGGTTCGAATTTTCCGCGGCAGGCCGCCTTTCCGTTGTTCGTAAGCCAGAGCCTGGAATGGTTGCGCCCGCGCGACGGCGAGCGCCTCTCCAATCACGTCGCGGCCGGGTCGACGATTTCGCTCTACCTGCCTGCCGGCGAAACGCAGGCGATCGTGCATGGACCGTCCGGCAATGACGAAACCCTGCAGGCGAAAGACGGCGCGGTGCTGTTCGACGCCACCGCGGCGGCCGGCATCTACCGCTATAGCGTCGGCGAGGCGACGCGATACTTTGCGGTGAGCCTCGCCGACGCGCGCGAATCGGATGTGAACCGGCGCTGGACGCCCGGCGAGCGAGGCCAGCAGGCAGAGGCTGCGAGCAACGGCGCACAGAGCCTCATGCCGCTCTGGCCTTATTTGCTGCTGCTTGCCATGGTGCTGCTGGCGCTGGAGTGGCTCGTGTGGGCCGGGAGCCGCAGCAGTGCCTGAGCTCGCGCAACCCGCATGGCTTTGGCTCATCGCTCTGGCGGCGCTGCTGGTCATCGTGAGCATCTGGCGCGCGGGCCGCGCGTCCTCCCGGCTCGTTGCCGCGGG
Organism: Burkholderiales bacterium; assembly: GCA_050741055.1. Taxonomy (GTDB): domain Bacteria; phylum Pseudomonadota; class Gammaproteobacteria; order Burkholderiales; family WYBJ01; genus WYBJ01. The sequence continues at coordinate 5,670 of JBOIEI010000354.1, forward strand.
TACGCTGCGGGTGCTGGCGCTGGCGGCGCTGGCGATTGCGTTCGCGGGCCCGCTTGCCGGCTCCACGGCGCGCCACACCGACGTGGTGTTCGTGCTCGATCTCTCCCGCAGCATCGCGCGCGAGTCGGTCGCCGAGGCGCTCGATTTCGTCAATCGCGCCAAGGATTCCCCGGCACGCGTCGGGCTGGTGGTGTTCGGCGCCGATGCAGCCGTCGAATCCTCGGTGCGCCGCGGCGCCGAGCCGCTGGAGGAAGTTACGGCCCACGTGGAGCGCTCGGGCACCGATATCGGCCGCGCCATCGAGGTGGCCGTCGGCGCGTTTCCGCCGGGCGGCCATCGGCGCATCGTGCTGCTGAGCGACGGGCGCGAGAACCAGGGCGATGCGCGCGCCGCCGCTGCCGTCGCGCGCACGCTCGGGGTGGAGATTCATGCCATGGCGCTCGAACGGCCTGCGGCTGCGAGCGAAGTTCACGTGCAAAGCGTAACCGCTCCGTCGCAGGTGCGCCTGCACGAACCGTTCACCGTGCAAGCGCTCGTCCATAGCAGCGCAGCCGCCCGCGCCCGTCTGGCCGTGATGCGTAACGGAGCGTTGCTGCACGAAAGCGCGATCGAGCTCGAGGCGGGCGCCAACGTCTACTCGTTCGTGCAACAGGCGGACAAGCCGGGGCTGCAGGAATACGAGGCCATCGTCAACAGCGCTGCGGACAGCGAGCCGGAGAACAACCGTTACCAGGCTTTCGTGCAGGTGACGGGGGCGCCGAAGGTGCTGCATGCGATCGGCGACCCGGAAGCCGGCCGTTATGTGAGCGCGGCACTGACGGCGCAAGGGCTGACGGTGGACGAGGTGCGCGCCGAGGCGCTGCCGACCAGCATGCACGAGCTGGTGGATTACGAGCTGGTGATCCTGAACAACGTCTCCGGTTTCGACTTGTCGCTCGCCAAGATGGAGTTGCTCGAGCACTACGTGCGCGACGCGGGCGGCGGCGTGGTGAAGATCGGTGGCGACCGTAGCTACGCCGCCGGCGGCTATCTCGGCACGCCGGTGGAACGGCTGCTGCCCGTGACCATGCATGTGAAGACCGAGGTGAAGATTCCGAGCCTGTCGGTGGTGTTCGTGCTGGACCGCTCCGGCAGCATGGGCACCAAAGCCCAGGGCGAAGACAAGCTCGCTATCGCCAAGCGCGCGGCCCTCTTGTCCATCGATCTGCTCAACCGGCTCGATCGCGTGGGCGTGCTCGCGTTCGATAGCGGCCAGGAATGGGTGGTATCCCCGACCGAGGCGGCGATGCGCGAGCCGATCACGCAGAAGATTCGCGACCTCAAGGTCGGCGGCGGCACCGATCTCTATCGCGCGCTGGAAGAGGCGCATCGCGTCATGCGCAAGGAGCAGGCGAAGGTGAAGCACTTGATCGTGCTCTCCGACGGCCTCACCGAAGGCGAGAAGAATTTCGATTCCCTGGGAAGCCGCATCGCCGCCGACGGCATCACGATTACCACCGTGGCCATGGGAGCCGACGCCGACCAGCCGCTGATGGCAAGACTCTCGGAGCTGGGCAAGGGCCGCTTCTACCACACCGACGATCCCGCCAACGTGCCGCGCATCTTCACCAGCGAAACGCTGGCAATCACGCGCGACCTGGTGGTCGAGGGCGACATCCGGCCGCGACAAGTTCATGCGGGCGAACCGCTGCAGGGATTCGGCGCGGACGCCTTCCCGATTCTCGGCGGCTACCAACGTGTCTTCCCCAAGCCCGCCGCCCAGGTGTTGCTGGCGGCACGCGACGACGATCCACTGTTGGTGTCGTGGCGCTACGGCCTGGGAAGAGCAGTGGCGTTCACGTCCGATCTTTCCGGCCGCTGGGGCCGGCAC
>JBOIEI010000355.1:0-4218 GCA_050741055.1 Burkholderiales bacterium
GACGAGCGCTGTGGCGAGCGTCGCGGCGATGGAGGAGAGCTGGACGAAGCGGATCGGGTTCATGCGCGGCATTGTAGGAGCGCGCAAGCGACGGCGATGTCCGGATTTGCGCGTGCTTCAGGCCGCAATTGGGCGCATGACGGCAAGGATTGCCGCCGCTTTGCCGCGCCGCTGCCGCCGCGGCCGAAATGACCGCGCTTTGTTCGGCTTATCGCGCCTCGCAGTCGCGCGGGAGATGCCTACTATCCTGGCACATCCGCTGCATTGACGGCACCCATTGCGATAACTAGAGCGTTCCCACCCACGATGAGCAACTCGATCGATCGACTCTTCAACCTGCACCAGGCCGCCCTGGGCGCGCGGGCATACCGCAGCCAGGTGCTGGCATCGAACATCGCCAATGCCGACACGCCCGGCTACCAGGCGCGCGATGTCGACTTCAAGTCGACGCTGGCGCAGGCGCTGGGTGGCACGCAGGCCGCCGACCCGGCGGCCGGCTCGGCCTCGGCAATGGTGCGCACATCCACCTGGCATATGGGGGCGGGCGGCACGCAAGGCGCGGCCGCTACCCATGGGCCGCTCACCTACCGCACGGTCACGCAGGCCAGCATCGACAACAACACCGTGGACGTGAACGTCGAGCGCGCGCAGTTCGCCGACAACGCGCTGCGCTACGAGGCCTCGCTCACGTTCATCAATTCCAAGATCAAGGGCCTGCTGGCCGCGATGCAGTCATAGAGCGCGAAGGACAACGATGAACCCGATATTCAAGATCGCAGGACTTGCCATGACGGCGCAATCGCAGCGGTTGAACGCGGTTGCGAGCAATCTCGCCAACGCCGAGAGCACGGTGAGCTCCACCGGCGAGCCGTATCGCGCCAAGCAAGTGGTGTTCTCCACCGTCGCGCTCGATTCGCCGGCCGCGCAAGGCGTGAAGGTCGCCGCCGTGGTCGAGGACGCCTCGCCGCTCAAGCGCGTGTTCGACCCCAAGCATCCGGCGGCGGACGAGACGGGCTATATCACGCTGCCTAACGTCAACGTGGTCGACGAGATGGTGAACATGATTTCCGCGTCGCGCTCGTTCCAGACCAGCGTCGAGCTCATGAACACCGCCAAGCAGCTCGCGCTCAAGACCCTTTCCATCGGACAGTAAGGTAAGCCATGACCACCGCAATCCAGGACGTCATCGCCGCCACCAAGAGCGCCACCGGCCCGCTCGGCGCCACCAGCGCCGCCGACATTCAGGACCGCTTCCTGACGCTGCTGGTCACGCAGCTCAAGAACCAGGATCCGCTGAGCCCGATGGACAACTCGCAGATCACGACCCAGCTGTCGCAGATCAGCACCGTGAGCGGGATCGACAAGCTGAACGAAACGATGTCCAACCTGGCGACCGCGCTCGCCACCAGCCAGTCGATGGCGAGCACTTCGATGATCGGGCGCCAGGTCGTCACGCCCGGCCACACCCTGACGCTCGCCGACAAGAAGTCCGCCGGCGCGATCGAGCTGGCCGAAGCGGCCGACCAGGTGACCGTCAGCATCATGGGCCCGGCGGGCGACGTGGTTCGCCGCCTCGAGCTCGGCCCGAGCCCTGTGGGCCTGCAAGCCTTCACCTGGGACGGCACGGCGCAGGACGGCCGCGCAGCCAAGGACGGCGCTTACACCTTCAAGGCCGAAGCGGTGCGAGCAGGCAAGCCGGTCTCGGCCGCAACGCACCTCGTGGGCACGGTGACCGGCATTGGTGTTTCGGGCAAGGACCCGGCCGTTATCGTCAACGGTGCCACCGAAGTGCGCTTCGCCGACGTGAAGCGCGTCCAGTAGCGGTCTGTCGCGAACGAATTCCAGAATCCTCAACAGGAGCAGCAGATGGCTTTCCAGCAAGGTCTCTCCGGTTTGAACAGTGCGTCCAAGAACCTGGACGTGATCAGCAACAACGTGGCCAATGCGGCCACTGTAGGCTTCAAGGGCTCCCGCACCCTGTTCGCGGACGTGTTCGCCAATTCGCTCAACGGCTCGGGCGCAAGCCAGGTCGGCATCGGCTCGAAGGTCGCCGCGGTGTCGCAGGAGTTCGGCCAGGGCAACGTCACCTCCACCAACAACCCGCTGGACGTGGCGATCAACGGCAACGGCTTCTTCCGCCTGAGCAAGGACGGCGCCGTCACCTTCAGCCGCAACGGCCAGTTCCACCTCGATCCCGCGGGCTACCTGGTGAACACGGAAAACCAGCGCGTCACCGGCTACGGCGCGGACGCCTCGGCCAACATCATCGCCACCTCGCCGATCGAGATCCAGCTGCAAACCGCGGACATCCCGCCGCTTGCAACCACGACCTACCGCCTCGGTGCGAACTTCGATGCCAGCGCCGCCCAGCCGACCTCGGCGACGTTCAACACCGCCGACCCCACCAGCTACAACAACACCACCTCCGGCTCGGTGTACGACACGCTCGGCAACGCGCACGTGTTCAGCTTCTACTTCGTGAAGACCGCGACCGCCGGCCAATGGAACGCCTACGCCTCGGTGGACGACACCGCGGTGACGAACGTCGATCTGGGCGCCGGGGCGGGCAACCCGCTCGCGCTCAACTTCGACCCCAACGGGGCGCTCACGACCACCATGCCGGTGAATGCTTCGCTCGCCGTCGGCGGCGGCGCCACCACCCCGATCAACTTCTCGCTCGACATGGCCGGCACGACGCAGTTCGGCTCGCCCTTCAGCGTCAACAGCCTGTTCCAGGACGGCTACGCGTCCGGACGCCTGGTGGGCCTCAACATCGGCTCCGACGGCACCATCCAGGGCCGCTACACCAATGGCCAGTCGCAGAACCTCGCGCAGATGGTGCTCGCACAGTTCGCCAATCCGAACGGGCTGAAGCCGCTGGGGCAGAACCAGTGGGCCGATTCGCCCGACTCGGGGTTGCCGGTGATCGGCACGCCCGGCAGCGGCAATCTCGGGGTGGTGCAATCCTCGGCGGTCGAGGACTCGAACGTGGACCTCACCGCGGAGCTGGTCAACATGATCACCGCGCAGCGCGTCTACCAGGCCAACGCCCAGAGCATCAAAACGCAGGACGAAGTAATGCAGACGCTGGTGAACCTGCGCTAGATGCGATAGGCCCGCACAATGGACCGCCTGATCTACGTCTCGATGACCGGCGCACGGCACGCCTTGGAAGCGCAAGCGGCCGTCGCGCACAACCTCGCCAACGTCAACAGCTCCGGCTTTCGCGCGCAGTTGAACGCGCTGCGCGCGGTGCACCTGTTCGGCGAAGGCATGCCGACGCGTTCGTACGTGGTCGATTCGACCGTCGGCACCGATTTTCGGCCGGGCACGATCCAGCAGACCGGCCGCGCGCTCGATGTCGCCGTCATGGGCAAGGGCTTTCTCGCGGTGCAGCTGGCCGACGGCTCGGAGGGCTATACGCGCGCCGGCGGCCTGCAGGTCGGACCCGGCGGCATGCTGCAGAGCCCGCAAGGCCATCCGGTGCTCGGCGACGGCGGCCCCGTTGCCATCCCGCCCGACGTGACGCTCACGATCGCCAAGGACGGCACGGTGTCCTCGACGCCGACCAGCGGCCGCGCGGCAGTGAACGTGCTCGGGCGCTTGAAGCTCGTCAATCCGCCGGAAGCCGACCTGATGCGCGGCGAGGACGGAGTGTTCCGCCTCAAGGCCGGTGGCAGCGCGCCCGCCGACGGCAGCGTCGTCGTCGCCTCGGGCGCGATCGAAGGCTCCAACGTCAACGCCGTGGAGCAGATGATCGCGCTCATCAGCCATGCGCGCGCGTTCGAGATGCACATGAAGATGTTGCAGAACGCCGATCAGAACGACCGGCAGGCGAATCAGCTGTTGTCGATGAACCGCTAAAGACGCCGCGATGAAGTTCGCGCGCGCGTAACATCAACCAGGACCCAACACATGCTTCGCTCCCTCTGGATTGCCAAGACCGGCCTCGATGCGCAGCAGCTGCACATCGACGTGATCTCGAACAACCTCGCCAACGTCAGCACCAACGGCTTCAAGCGCTCGCGCGCGGTGTTCGAGGATCTGCTCTACCAGACGCTGCGCCAGCCCGGCGCGCAGTCCTCGCAGCAGACGCAGATTCCCTCGGGCCTGCAGATCGGCACCGGGGTGCGCCCGATCGCCAGCGAGCGCATCTTCACGCAAGGCAACCTGCAGCAGACCAGCAACCCCCTCGACGTCGCCATCCAGGGCGCCGGC
>JBOIEI010000356.1:0-4906 GCA_050741055.1 Burkholderiales bacterium
CTCCAGGCGCTTCTGACCGATTCCGGGAATCTCGCCCAACGACGGGACATCGCGCGGCACACGCTGGGCGATCTCGGCCAGCGTCGCGTCGTGCAGGATCACATACGCCGGCACCGCTTGTCGGCGCGCTTCCTCACGGCGCCATTCCTTCAGTCGGGCGAGCAGCTTTGCATCGGGCTCGAGCTCCGAGGCTTCACGCACAATCCGACCGCGCGCCGTCCTCGCCGGCTTGGCCTCCACGCTGCGACGCATCTCGACTCGCTGCTCGCCGCGCAGGACCGGGCGCGCGGCCGCGGTCAGTCTGAATGCGCCGTACGCCGCGTGATCGACCTCGGCATAACCGAGCGCAACCAGCTGACGGAACACGCCGCGCCACTGGGCATCGGCCAGCTCCGCGCCGATCCCGAACACGCCGAGCCGATGATGCTCCCAGCGCAGCATCCGCTCGTTGGTCCTGCCGCGCAGCACATCGACCAGGTGCACCGCGCCGAAGCGCTGCCCGGTCCGATAGATCGCCGACAACGCTTTCTGCGCCGCTTCGGTCGCATCCCAGGTCTGGGGCGGAACCAGGCATGTGTCGCAATTTCCGCACGGGCCGCTCTCCTCGCCGAAATACGCGAGCAGGCGAACGCGACGGCATTGTGCGGTCTCGCATAGGGCGAGCAGCGCATCGAGCTTGGCGGTCGAGATGCGCTTGTGCGCTTCGCCCGCCTCCGAGGCATCGATCAGGCGGCGCTGCTGCACCACGTCGCCCAGCCCGTAGGTCATCCAGGCGTCCGCGGCAAGACCATCGCGGCCGGCGCGGCCCGTTTCCTGGTAGTAGCCTTCGATGCTCTTCGGCAGATCGATATGCGCGACGAAGCGCACGTCCGGCTTGTCGATGCCCATGCCGAACGCGATCGTGGCGACCATGACGATCCCCTCCTCGCGCTGGAAACGCAGCTGGTGCTCGTTGCGGCTCGCAGCATCCATGCCGGCGTGGTAGGCAAGCGCCGCGATACCCTGGCCGCGCAGCCAATGCGCCGTCTCCTCGACGCGTTTGCGCGACAGGCAGTAGACGATCCCGGCCTCGCCGGAATGCTCGGCGCGAATGAAGCGAAGCAACTGCGCGCGCGCGTCGGCCTTGTCGACGATGGAGTAACGGATGTTGGGCCGATCGAAGCTGGAGACGAATACCTGCGCGTCGGCGAGCGCGAGGCGCTGGATGATTTCGGCGCGCGTTTGCGGATCGGCCGTTGCCGTGAGCGCGATTCTCGGTACCGCCGGAAAGCGCTCGTGCAGCACCGAGAGCTGGAGGTATTCGGGACGGAAGTCGTGGCCCCATTGCGACACGCAATGCGCCTCGTCGATGGCGAACAGCGCCACCCGCGCGCGGCCGATGAGATCCAGGCAGCGCGGCGTCGTGAGCCGTTCCGGTGCGACGTAGAGCAGATCGAGCCCGCCACGCACGAACGCCTGCTCGACCGCTTTGGTTTGGTCGATATCGAGTGTCGAATTGAGGAAGGCCGCGCGCACGCCGAGCTGGGTGAGCGCTGCCACCTGGTCCTGCATCAATGCGATGAGCGGCGAGACGACGACCGCCGTGCCTTCGCGCAGCAGCGCCGGCACCTGGTAGCACAACGACTTGCCACCGCCGGTGGGCATGAGGACGAGCGCGTCGCGGCCGGCGCTCACGCGGTCGATGATCTCGCGCTGCGCGCCGCGAAATTCGGTGTGGCCGAAGGTCGTGCGGAGGACCTCGAGGGCGGGGGCTTTAGCGGACATTCAAGGACCACCCCGTCCGCGCATTGCCCGTCCAGCCCCTCCTCGGTCAGGAGGGGAGTCACTCCGTGCGCACGATGCGCACGTCCCGCCCGTCCTCATCGAGGAGGGGGAGCTTTGCGGCGCCGGCGCAGCTCCTGAATGACCGCCGAATTGTCCAGCTCGCCTTCGTCGTGAGCGACGCAGCTTCGTATCAACTCGGTGTAAAGCGCCGCCAGCGGCAGTTCCTGCCCCACGCGGTCCGCGGCCGCCTTCATCAGCTGGAAATCCTTCAGCGACTGCTTGAGCCACGCGTGCGGCGTAAAGTCGCTCGTCACCATCTTGTGTCCGCGCGTGTCCATGGCGCGCGAGTAGGCCGCGGAAGCCTTGAGCACGTCCAGGAACTCCGCCGGGTCGAGCCCCATCGATTCGGCGAACGCGAGCCCTTCGGCCAGCACGGCGCGATTCAGGCCGCCGACCAGGTTGACCGCGAGCTTCGCTCGCCCGCCCGAGCCGACCGGCCCCAAGTGGAACTGCTGCTTGCTGATCGCGGCAAGCACCGGCGCCGCCGCCTCCATCGCAGCGCGCTCGCCGCCGATCATCGCCACGCCATTACCGAGCGCGATCTGGTCGCTGTTGCCCGAAAGCGGCGCTTCGAGGAAACGCACACCGCGCGCGTCGAGACGCTCGGCCAGCGCGGCGATCGCATCCGGATCGCAGGTGCTGACGCAAATGATCAGCTGCCCGGGCTGCGGCTCGAGCCCGCTCTTGGCTTCCAGCACGCTTTCGACCTGCGGCGTATCGAACACCGCCAGCAATACCGTGCGGCATGCCTGGCCGACAGCGCGCGCACTCGCGGCCGCGATCCCACCCAGCGCGCCCAGATCGCCGCAACGCGCCGGCGCGACGTCGTAGCCGTGCACGCGGAAGCCTTGGCCGAGCAGCCGCTTCGCGAGCGACGTGCCGATCAGCCCGAGGCCGATCAGTCCGACCGCGGACGCGTCGTCAGCCATGCCGCCCGACTCGCCGCAGCCGTGCCATCAGTCCACCTTGATGTTGGCCTGCTTCGCCACCTGGGTCCACTTGGCGATCTCCGTCTTCATGAACGCGGCATGCTCGTCGATCGAGCTGCCGACCGGCTCGGCCGCGCGCGCGATCAATTGCTTCCGGTTTTCGGGATCGCGTATCGCTTGCGCCAAGGCGTTGTTGAGCTTCTCCGCCACGGGACGCGGAATGCCGGCCGGACCGATGAAGCTGAAGCCGCTGCTCACGACGAAGCCCGGCACGCCGGCCTCCTGCATGGTCGGCACGTCCGGCAGCGATTCGAATCGTTTCGCCCCGCATTGCGCCAGAATGCGAAGGCGCCCGCTCTGGATATGGCCGACCACCAGTGGGAGGCTGACGAAGGTCGTCTGCACGTGGCCGCCGACGAGGTCGATCACGCTCGGCCCGGCGCCCTTGTACGGCACATGGATCATCTTCACGCCGGCGGTCGAATTGAACAATTCGGCGGCCATATGCCCGATGGCGCCGGCGCCCGAGGTCGAATACAGGATCTGACCGGGCCTGGCCTTGGCGAGCGCGATCATCTCCTTCACGGTCCTGGCCGGCATCGATGGATGCACCATGAATCCGGCGGGCAAATCGACGATCAATCCGAGCGGCGTGAAATCCCTCGGCGTGTGGTACGGGAGTTTCGTCCGCACTGCCGGATTGATGAGGAAGCTGGCCGCGACCAGCGCGGTGGTGTAGCCGTCGGCTGGCGCCTTGGACGTAATCTCCACGCCGATGATGCCGCCCGCGCCGGGCCGGTAATCCATGACGAGGTTCTGGCCGAGAATCTCGCTCATCTTCGGCTGCAGCAGGCGAAACAGGATGTCGCTGTTGCCGCCGGGTGCCGCCGGATTGATGACGCGCACCACCTTGGTCGGAAATACCTGCGCACCCGCCGCGGCAGCCACGCCGAAAGCCGCAAGCCCCATCATCCCGAGCGCGATCGGTCGCAGCCGCAATTGCCTGTCCATGCTCGCTTCCCCTCCATTTTTGCTTCGGCCCTCGTAGCCCGCGCGCGGTCGCAGTACTGATCCGTTCGTGCGCGATGGCGTGCGGCAGGGAGCCGATTGTATAACGCGCCACTTCCCGACTCTGTATAACGCGCGCCCTTCCCGAATCGCCAGTGCAGTCTACGCACGTTGCAAGCAATGCCGCCCCTGCGTATATTGGACCTTGCGTCATCCTGGCCCTCCCGCAATGGCCGCTGCGATGCCCTAGCCCCGTCGAAAGGCCGAGAATCCCTATGTACGATTTGCACCTCAGCGCCGAGCAGCTGGAGATTCGCGACACAGTGCGCGAATTCGTTGCCAACGAAATCAAGCCGGTCGCCATCAAGCCTGCACGCATGGAGGCGCTGGACCGGCGTCCGCCGCAGGACATGCTGCAAAAGGCCGCGCAGATGGGCCTGCGAACGCTGGCCCTGTCCGAAGCACTCGGCGGCGCCGGGGCCGACGCGATCACCTCTTGCATCGTCGCGGAGGAGCTGGCTGCCGGCGATCCGGATGTCGCCGCGGTGCTGGTCGAAACCTCGATGCTGAGCCATCTGCTGTTCGACCGGCTGATGACTCCGGCGCAGCGCGAGCGTTTCCTGCCGCTGCTCGTTTCCGGCGATTCCAGCCAGCTCGCGCTCGCGGCGCACGAGCCCGACAGCGACACCGAGCTTGGCGTCAACTACCACCGCGCGGTCCAGGTCGCGCCAGCCGTGCATTGCACCGCCGCGCGCACCCCGACCGGCGACTGGGTGATCAACGGCACGAAAGCATTCGTACCGAATGGTTCGCTGGCGGGGCTGGTCGCCGTGCAAGTGAAGACCGACCCGAAGGCGCCGGCCGGCCAGGGTGTGAGCACGCTGCTGGTGCCGAAAGATGCGCCCGGCATGACAGTCCGCGAGCTGGATCAGAACGCCGGCTGGTATCACGGCCTGCTTGCCGACATCACGTTCGAGGATTGCCGCGTGCCGGGCGATCACCTGCTCGGCGAGGAAGGCAGAAGTCCGCTCAGCGCCGGGCTCGAGAACGACGGTCGCGGCATACCGGTGGGCCCTGCCATGAACATCGGCCTCGGCCGCGCCGCCTACGAGGCGGCGCTCGATTACGCCGGCATACGCGTGCAG